>DRKO01000200.1 GCA_011051745.1 Chloroflexota bacterium
CTGACGCTGGATCGGGCCATTGTGCTCTCGGAAGGGGCCACGCTTCGCGTTCAGGTCGGCACGGATCATCAGGCCATCCTGACGGTGGACGGGCAGTTTGAGTTTGAGTTGCAGGACGGCGATCATGTGGACGTTCAGGCCAGCGAGCACGTCAGCTATTTCATTCGTCTGGGCAAGCGAACCTACTTTTACCATACGTTGCTGGCCCGGCTGGAGCCGAAGCAGGTAGATAACGAAGAATGACCATGAGCGAAACAACAGAGCCTCTCTCATCACAGGAAGCAGGAAGCGTAGGTGAAGTGCTGTACTGCACCGTCCACCCGACCGTTGAAACGACGTTGCGCTGCAACAAGTGCGGGCGTCCGATGTGCACCAGATGCGCGGTGAAAACGCCCGTCGGGTATCGTTGTAAGGAGTGTGTACGCAACCAGCAGCAGGTTTTCTACAATGCCACCCCCTTTGACCCCCTGATTCAGGGGCTGATCAGCCTGCCGCTGAGTGCCGTTGCGGCGGCGTTGATCGGCCTGCTCGGTCTGGGGTTGTGGGGCTGGCTGATCGCTTTCTGGGCCGGTTCGGCGGTGGGCGTCTTCATCGCCGACATAGCCCATCGGGCTGTGGGCAAGCGGCGCGGGCGTTACTCGTGGTTGGCTGTGGCCGCCGGGATTGTGCTCGGGGCGTTGCCAGCCGGCCTGTTCGTCGGGTTCTCGATTGGCTGGCTGATCTACATCGTCATGGCAACCAGCGGCGCGGTCGGTCGCCTGCGCTTCGGCGGGCGGATACGATTATAAGAGAGAGCGTTTCAAAGCGAGTGTTTCTGGGAGATTTCGCGGGAACCGGATTGTCTTATGCTGACTGAACTCACCATCAAAGACTTCGCCATCATTGATCAACTGACGCTGCGCTTCGCGAAGGGCTTTAACATCCTGACCGGTGAAACAGGGGCCGGGAAATCCATCATCCTCGACGCCATCCCCCTGTTGCTGGGCAGCCGGGCAGATAATAGCGTGGTCCGCAGCGGTGCTAAGCTGGCCCTGATCGAGGGGCTCTTCGAGCTAGAGCCCGGCCCTCTTCGCGAGCGCATCAACGCCATTCTGGAGCGAGAAGGGCTGGAGGGCGACTCGCCCGATCTGCTGGTGCTCGCCAGAGAGATTCGGCGGGGAGGCCGGAGCCTCTGCCGCATCAACGGGCGGGCCGCGACCGCCAACCTGCTCCGTGAGATCGGCGAGGGGCTGGTTGACATTCACGGGCAGAGCGAGCATCTCTCTCTGCTCAAGCCCGCCTCACACCTGAATCTGCTCGACCGCTACGGCGGGCTGGTCGAACAGCGCAGGGCGTTCAGTATGCTGGTCGAGGAGATAGAGAAAGTCCGCGCCGAGTTGAATCGCCTGCTCTCCGATGAGGAGGCGCTCAGGCAGCGGGCCGAGATGCTGACCTATCAGGCAGAGGAGATCGAGGCGGCCAGCCTGAAGCCGGGCGAGGATGAGGCCCTTCAGGATGAGGCCCGGCGTCTGGCGAACGCTGAACAACTGGCGGAGCTGGCGGGCGAGGCCTACCGGGCCCTCAACGTGGCCGAGGAGGGTTTCTCGGCCAGTGATCTCCTGAGCGAGGCCGCGACCGCGCTCGCCCGTCTGGCACGCATTGATCCGACCGCCTCCGACCTCGCCAGCCTTGCCGAGTCGCTCTCCATTCAGGCCGAGGAGTTGAGCCGCAGCCTGGCCGACTATCAGGAGACGGTCGAGTTTGACCCTGAGAGATTGCAGCGGGTTGAACTGCGCCTCGATCTGATCAATTCGCTCAAGCGCAAGTACGGCTGTGAGAGCATCGAGGCCCTGCTGGAATCGGCTCAGGAAGCCCGTCGGGAACTGGAAGCCATCGAGGGGAGCAGTGAACGGATTGAGTTTCTTCAGGCCGAGGAAGCCCGTCTGCTCACCGAGATCGGCCAGCAGGGAGCGGCCCTCTCCCGTGCGCGTCTGGAGGCCGCCGACCGCCTCTCCAGGGCCACCGAGGCGGAACTGGCCGACCTGCGGATGGAGGGGGCGCGTTTCGCCGTCTCAATCGAGCAGGTTGACGATCCCTCCGGGGCGCTGGTCGGCGATTATCGCGTCGCCTTCAACCGGAGCGGCATTGATCAGGTGGAGTTCCTGATCGCCCCCAACCCCGGCGAGCCGCTCAAGCCCATCGCCCGGATCGCCTCCGGTGGTGAGACATCCCGTATCATGCTGGCTCTGAAAACCGTCCTCTCCAGGGCAGATCAGACGCCGATCCTGATATTCGATGAGATTGACGCCGGGATCGGGGGGCGCATTGGGGCGGCCATCGGTCACAAGCTGTGGTCTCTCTCGGCCAACCATCAGGTGCTGGTCGTCACTCACCTTCCCCAGTTGGCGGGGTTCGGGGATGCCCACTTCAAGGTGGAAAAGCAGGTTGTCGGCGGGCGAACCGTCGTGCGGGTGCAGCAACTGGAAGGCGAGGCCCGCATTGAGGAGCTAAGCGCCATGCTGGGCGCGGAGGCTGAATCCGCCCGCCAGAGTGCTCAGGAGATTCTCCACTACGTCGAGCGGATCAAACAGGCCACCCCTTCGGCGGGCTGATCCGCAATCGTCTCAATCGGCAGGGGGCGGCTATGCTATGCCGCCCCCGTCGCTATCCGCCATCGGCTTTCTGCCGTTAGCTATCCGCCCTCTGCTCCTCGCCTTCCTCTTCCTCGTCTTCCTCGCCCGCCTGCCTTTTATAGATCGTAAAGTACGCGAACGCTCCGCCGCCGGTCGCCAGCACCAGCACGCCTGCCACCGCCGCAAGTGTGATGATCAGGCCGCTGTTGGCCCGCAACTGAAGCCGACCCTGCGCCGGTTCGCTCTCCCCGACGCTCGCTTCCGGCTCCGCCTCTCCGGCAGAGCCTGCCTCGCCGGGGGCCGCTCCGAAGCTCAGCGTAACGTTCCCGCTTCCCGAAAGCGTGATCGGGACGTGATTCAACCCCGTGAGGCGATAGGATTCGGGCGGTGTCACCGAGGCCAGATAGTCCCCCGGCTCCAGATCGGTGAAGCAGTGCGGCTCGTTGACCCCGTCGGTGACGTATGAGTCGGAGATCACTCCCTCCAGCGAGAGCGTACCACCGGCCAGCAGCGTTTCGCCCTCGTCCCAGAGGCCGTTTTCGTTGCTGTCGTCAAAGAGGGCCAGACATATCTGGCCGGTCTCAGGCTCAGGTGTTGCCTCGACTTCAACGGTGGGGGTTGGCTCTGGCGTGGTGGTCTCGCCAGCCTCCTCGGTCGCCCCCGGCGTCGCTTCGGCCTCCGAAGGGGCAGGCCGGATGAGCAGCTCCTGCCCGACGTACACGATGTCTGAGGTCAGGTTGTTCAGGTCGCGGATTGTCTGCGTCTCAACCCCGTAGGCGAGCGCGATCCCTCCCAGCGTCTCGCCTGCCTGAACAACGTGCCATTGTGAGCCGTCCTCGCGGGGAGGTTGCGTCGGGATAGTCCCCACGCCGCCGGAGGTCGTCGTGCCGGTATCGCCTGTGGGGGGCGGAGGCGGAGGGGTGTCCGCGCTTCCCTCTCCGACCACAACCAGCGCCGCATCGTCCCAGTAGACGTTCACCACCGGGGCCGGATAGAGAGGAGAGCTGTACACAAAGACCGTGACCCGGTCGCCCTGCGCGGTCGCTTCGACCGAGAATAGCTCGTAGTTGTCGTAAACTGCCCGCTCCGCCGACCAGACGATTGCGTCGCTGAAGGGGTCTGTCCCTCCCGTCGGATCGATCCCGATCTTCATCGAGATGGGGTTCGCCCCGTCGCCGAAGTGGCTGTTACGGGGGTCGCACTCCAGCCCATCGTCGCCCTGTCGGCAGAACGCGCTCCATGCGTGCCCGTAGATCGTAAACTGCACCCGGCTGTTCGCCGGAACCTGTGCCTGTTGATACAGTCCAGCCAGATGCCGCGCCCAGGGCCGGAAGTACTGTTGAGCATCCTCCCCGGAGCGCACACGGTTGGGGTCCACCTCGATGTTGGCCTGCTTGAACTCCGGCCCGTCGTACTCATCACCGGCATCGTTATACCACCACGGTGACCAGCCATGAGCCACAAACCCGCCTCCGTCGGCCCGCACCTCCAGCACAAAGGGTTGCTCAAAACTGGGGTTGTCGAGCAGATTGGTTCCCTGTGCGCCTGCTCGCCCCGGCGTGCTCCCCCCGAATATGCTCACCCCCGCGATCAGGAAGGCCAGCAGGGATAGCCTGACGATATGTCGTCGCATCATCAATACCTCTTAATCCAGTTTCAGATACGCCGCAGCCTGCCCGGTCAGGCAGGCTTCACGGCTCGCAGGCGCAAATTATATCGAATGCGCGCACGTGTGACGACTTCACGTTGCCTCTCTTTCCGGGTTGCCCCCGCCGGTTTTGCATTCCCCCCCGGTCTGGGTCATCCTATATCAACCGGTGAACCTTCTTCATACCTGAGGGTAAAATGCTGTGGCGAACTTCTCCCCTTTTGAACTGCTGAAAATCCTGACCCCCCGCATGATCGCGCGGGGCCTGATCTACCCCTGCCGCGCCGCCTTCCACGTAACGCGCTCCAGCCAGCCGGACTTACGCGGGCTGGCCTTCTGGCGGGCCGTCGCTGCCTGGCTTCTCTCGCCCCCCGAACCCGCTCGCCCCCCTCTGGAGGCTTTCAGCTTTCCGGGGGACATCACCGCCGTGGAGGCAGGGGAGCGAGGGGCCATCATCATCCGGGCCGGAGGCGGGGCTTTGCGCGTTCTGCCTCTGGCCCCCGATCTGCTCCAGATTCGCGTGTCTCTCACCGGTGTGTTCCCGGAGGCCTTCTCCTACAGCCTCGAAAAGCCCGAGTCCGCCTGGCTCCCTGTCGAGATGTCTGTGCGGGAAAGCGACTCGCAGATCGAGCTCTCCACCGGCAGGCTCACGCTCGTGATTGAGAAATCCCCCTGCCGCCTGAGCCTGAGGGACGGGGACGGCCTCCTGTTCGAGGAAATCGAAGGTGTCGGCCATCATGCGCCGGACGGGCAGATCGTCTGGCGGACTGCGCTGGATGAGGACACCGCTTTCTACGGCCTGGGCGAGAAGGCCAGCAGGCTCAACCTCGCCGGGCAGCGCTTTGAACTGTGGAACTTCGATCCGGGCGGCTACGACCGGGGGGATGATCCCCTGTATATGAGCATTCCCTTCCTGCTGGCCCTCTCAGGCGGACGGGCGCTCGGTCTCTTCTTTGATAACCCGTACCGCGCGTGGGTAGACCTCGGCACGGAGACCCCCGGCCTTCTGGAGTACCGCGCCGCCGGTGGGGAGTTCCGCCTCTACCTGATGGTCGGAACCCCCGCAGAAGTCCTCGAACGCTATACCGAGCTGACAGGCCGCACAAAGCTTCCCCCGCTCTGGGCGCTGGGGTTCCATCAGTCGCGCTGGAGCTACTACCCGCAGGATCGCGTGCTTGAGATCGCGCGTGAGTTCCGCGAGCGCCGCCTCCCCTGCGATGTCATCCATCTGGACATCCACTATATGGACGATTACCGTTGCTTCACGTGGAACAGGGATCGCTTTCCTGCCCCCCGTAAGATGCTGGCCGATCTCCGGGAGAAGGGCTTCAGGGCCATGGCGATCATTGATCCGGGCATCAAAGTAGACGATCAATACGCCGTTTATCGGGAGGGCGTCCGGCGTGATGTGTTCGTCAAATACCC
>DRKO01000201.1 GCA_011051745.1 Chloroflexota bacterium
AGGGATTGCCGGGCGTGTTCATTCCACAGAGCCTGCGGGGAGTGCTATACTGTATTATAGCGAGCCATTCAAATTGTCTCACCGATCGCCGTAACGCGCCATAGGGAATTGTCCCCATCACGGCAGGCAACCCGGCGGACGTGATCCCTTTCCGGCCAGCCTGATGAGGGGGCCGGACACGGGTCCCCTTTCTGTTTTCGCAGACGGAGTTTTTATGACGGTTAAACAGATTCTCCTCCTCACGTCAGACGCAGGTTTTGGACACCGGCGGGCAGCCGAGGCCATCGAGGCGGCCCTTCTCGAGGTCTATGGCGAGCAGTGTCAGGCAACAATCATCAACCCCCTGCAGGACCCATCGATCCCCGACCTTATCAGGTACTTCGAGACGGGCTACGATGACGTTGTTACGGATGATCCCACCCTGTATCAGATCGCCTATACGGCGACGGATGCCCCGATGGTGGCGCGGTTCATCCAGAATATGACGACGGTCGTTCTGAACAACACGCTAACCGAACTGCTGGCTGTGCATCTGCCGGATGTGGTCGTCGTGACGCATCCCGCCTACACGCAGGCCGCCATCCGGGGCGCGGAGAACCTCTCGCGCCGCATCTTCGTGGACGTGGTCGTCACAGACCTGATCAACGTCCACAGCCTGTGGTTCAATCCCCGTGCCGACCGAATCTTCGTGCCGACCGGCAACGTGTACCGGCAGGCAATCGAGAACGGGCTGCCCAAAGAGCGCGTCAGCCTGACCGGCCTGCCCGTTCACCCCGACTTCGCACGTGAGACGCGGGATCAGAAGACCATCCGGCGGGCGCTGGGCTGGGACCCCGACATGACAACCGCCCTGATCGTCGGTTCGACCCGCACCCCCCGCACGGCTGCGATTGCCCACCTGCTGGATCGCTCCGGGCTGCCGCTTCAGATCGTGGTGGTCAGCGGCGGAGACCGGGAGACGGAGGAGGAACTCCGGGCCACAGAGTGGCGGGGCACGGTGCACGTCTACGGGCTGGTGAAGAATATGCCGGAGTTGATGCACGCCGCCGATTTCATCATCTGCAAGGCGGGCGGGCTGATCGTCAGCGAGGCGCTGGCCTGTGGCCTGCCCCTGATCCTGCACGAGGCGCTCCCCGGTCAGGAGGTGGGCAACGTGCGCTACGTGGTCGAGAGCGGCGCGGGGGCGTGGTCGCCGGGGCCGATCGGCGTGCTGACGACGGCTTACGCCTGGCTGGCGAAGGGGAACGCCGAGCTCAAGAAACGGCGAGCTGCCGCCCGCCGGATCGGGAAGCCGCGTGCCGCCTACGACATCGCCGACTGGCTCATCCGGCAGATCGAGGAGGCGGACGGGCCGCCGGACGGGGGCTAGGCTTCCCACTCCGCCGGAGCGGAGACACTATCAATTTCTGCCAATTCCCGAAAACGGGTCTCCCCCACCTGCACAAATGCGGTACAATTATTCGGGCTTCTGAGAGAGAAATGTACCGGCGTGATGTCCTGCTTCTGCCAGGCCGGGCGCAGGATGTCCCGGCGCGGTACACCGGCCCCGTCTGATTTGACCGTATCAACCTGTAAAGGTGCATCTAGTCTTCCATACTGGGAGAGGAGTAACACATTATGGCTTCAAAGAAGTGGGTGTATACCTTCGAAGAAGGTAACGCCTCCATGCGTGACCTGCTGGGCGGTAAGGGGGCGAACCTGGCCGAGATGACCAACATCGGCCTGCCCGTCCCGCCGGGATTCACGATCACCACCGAGGCCTGCCTGGCCTATCTCAGCAACAACGAGACTTTCCCGGAGGGCATGTGGGAACAGACCGTTAAGGCTATGGAGGAACTGGGCGAGAAGATGGGGCGTCGGTTCGGCGACAACAAAGACCCCCTGCTCGTCTCGGTGCGCTCCGGCGCGAAGTTCTCCATGCCCGGCATGATGGATACCATCCTCAACCTGGGCCTGAACGACGAGTCGGTCGAGGCGCTGGCCGCGCAGGCGGGCGAGCGGTTCGCCTGGGATGCGTACCGCCGTCTGGTGCAGATGTTCGGCAAGGTGGTGCTGGATGTTGACGGTGCGCTCTTTGAAGAATTGATTGACAGGATCAAAGAGGAAGAGGGGGTCGAGTCCGACCCGGAGGTTTCGCCGGAGGGCTGGAAGAAGGTCGTCCAGTGGTTTAAGGACCTGACCAGGCGCGAGAGCGGGCAGGAATTCCCGCAGGACCCCTGGAAGCAGCTTGAGCTGGCGGTCGGGGCCGTCTTCCGCTCCTGGAACAGCAAGCGTGCCATTGATTACCGCAACGCGACCGGCATCCCCCACGATCTGGGGACGGCGGTCAACATCGTGACGATGGTGTTCGGCAACGTCGGCTGGGACTCCGGCTCCGGCGTGGCCTTCACCCGGAACCCCGCCACCGGCGAGAAAGACCTCTACGGCGAGTACCTCAAGAACGCTCAGGGCGAGGACGTGGTTTCCGGCGCTCGCACGCCCTCCGAGATTCACGAGCTGGCGAAGGAGCTCCCCGAAGCGTGGAACACCCTCCTGGAGATCGCCGACAAGCTGGAACGGCATTACCGCGATATGCAGGACATGGAGTTCACCATCGAGCACGGCAAGCTCTGGATGCTCCAGACCCGCACCGGCAAGCGCACGGCGGCGGCAGCCGTCCGGATCGCCGTTGACATGGTGAAGGAAGGCCTGATCACAAAGGAAGAGGCCGTCCAGCGCATCGAGCCGGGGCAGATTGACCTGCTCCTGCACCCCCGCTTTGACGAAGAAGCCAAGAAGAAGGCCCGTCTTCTGGCAAAGGGGCTGAACGCCTCGCCGGGCGCGGCGGTCGGTCTGGTGTACTTCGACGCCGACACAGCCGAGCGCGTCGCTCTGGAGGACGGCAAGGACGTTATCCTCGTCCGCCCGGAGACCACCCCCGACGACGTGCACGGGATGCTGGCCGCCAGGGGCATCCTGACCCAGCACGGTGGCGCGACCAGCCACGCCGCCGTGGTGGCCCGTCAGCTTGGCAAGCCCTGCGTGGCCGGATGCGAAGAGATCAAGCTCGATCTGGAGAAGCGCGAGTTCAGCGCGAACGGCGTCGTCGTCAAAGAGGGAGACGTGATCTCGCTGGACGGTGCGACCGGCGAGGTGTTCCTCGGCGCGATCCCGACGGTGGAAGCCTCCTTCGAGGATCAGCCGGAGCTGAAGGAAATCCTCGGCTGGGCGGATGAGTTCCGTCGGCTGGGCGTCTGGGCCAACGCCGACACGCCGGAGCAGGCCGCGCAGGCCCGGAGCTACGGCGCGGGCGGGATCGGCCTGTGCCGCACCGAGCACATGTTCCTGGGCGAGCGCACGGCCATCTTCCAGGAGGCCATTC
>DRKO01000202.1 GCA_011051745.1 Chloroflexota bacterium
GGCAGCCGGAGGCAGTCGCTGCCCTGTACGCCGTTAAGAAGCGTCCGGCGGGGCGTGCGATCCCCGTTCTGCTGGCCGATGTGGAAGACGTGCACCGGGTCGCCCGCGAAGTCCCGGAGATCGCCCGGCGGTTGATGGCCCGCTTCTGGCCCGGCCCGTTGACAATCGCCCTGCCGAAGCGGCCTGAGGTTCCGGAGATCGTCTCCTCGCTGCCGACGGTCGGCGTTCGCATCCCCGATCATGAGGGGACGCGGGCCATCATCCGGCGCTGCGGCGGCGGGCTGGCCGTCACCAGCGCCAACCTCTCCGGCCAGCCCAGCCCCCTGACGGCTCAGGAGGCGGTCGCTCAACTGGGGGAGGGGGTCGCCCTTGTGCTGGACGGCGGCCCCTGTCCCGGCGGCGTGCCGTCCACGGTGGTGGATGTCAGCCGGGGGGTGCTCCGGGTCGTGCGGGCGGGGCCACTGGATGAGGCCGCGCTGCGAGAGGCGCTCGGTGGGTGACTCTCCGCTCCCTCTTTATGGTGCGTGCCTGACCCACAGACGCTCCCCGCCACAGCGCTGCGCGTGGGTTCGCAATGCCTGCGCCATCGTCTCAATATCCGGCCAGAAGGTGCTGATCTGGGAGGTATACTGGGCGATGGCCCGTATCTTGGCCTCAAGCGCCGCTCTGGGGAGCGGCACGACAATCGGCTGCCATTTCTCCCGCTCTTCCAGCGCAAGGCTCAGCGCGCCGGGCCTTGTGCTGTACGGGTAATCCTCATAATAGCGCACCTGCCCGGCGGGCAGCCCCCAGTGATCTACCGCCCAGCGCACGATCTGATGATCAACATGACAGCCGACGCCAAGCGGGGCATACAGCGTGGCCCCTTCGGGGAAGGGCGGGGCCGTCGCCAGCGCCTTCAGCGCCGGGTCGGCAAGCTGAACGATCCCGAAGATCGCTTCCTCGCT
Source organism: Chloroflexota bacterium (assembly GCA_011051745.1). GTDB lineage: Bacteria > Chloroflexota > Anaerolineae > Aggregatilineales > UBA3940 > DRKO01. Next base: position 948 of record DRKO01000202.1, read on the forward strand.
GGCGTAGAGGGCACGTCCGCCGGACGGATCGCGGCGGTAGATGCAGTCCGGCAGGGGAAGGTGGACGACTTCTATCTCCGGCCCCAGGACGGAGATAGCCCGATGATCTTCGGCCCGCCGGATGGCAGGCGGATCGGCGGAGCCGGAGCCCGCCGGAGCGGAAGCCTGCCACCGCTCGTGCAACGTCCGGGCAAACGCGGAAAGGGGGGCACTGGCAGGCGGGCTGCCCGCGAAGACCGTGATCACGGCAATACGTTCGCCCCGCTGTGCCTGCTGGTAGATCGTCCCCCCGCAGCTCAGAGCCACATCGTCCAGATGGGGCGACAGATAAATATGTTGTGCATCCGGCCAGTTGAGCAGGGAAGTCATTTTTCTCGACAGGTCAGGTAGAGACCGCTATAATCTGCCCCGGCATCGAGACAAGGCTCAACCCGGGATCAGGAGAACTGCATGGAAGGCATCAAACGATTTTTCTCGACCATCTGGAGCTACTGGAAGAAGTTCGGCGAGTTCATCGGAAACGTCATAGGCCGCATCTTCCTGATGCTGTTCTATGTCACCATCGTGCTGCCTTTTGGCCTGCTCATGCGCCTGTTCGGCGATCCGCTTGACATCCGTGACAGGGCCAAGCGCCCCCGCTGGCGGGAGCGTACTTCCCCTGAAGCGACCATTGAGGCCGCTTACAACCAGTTCTGATCGTTCGCTCCCATCCAGAGCACCTGACTTTAAAGGGGGAGGCGATAACTCAGGCCTCCCCCTTCGTCCTGTTCTATCCGGCTCAGTCCCCCTCCGGCCCGACGTTGAGATCGGCCAGATCGAGCCGCTGCTCCAGTTCGCTCAGGGCGCGGCGCAGGCGTTCCTGACGCAGGCTGTTTGTCAGATCGCCCCGCGTCCGCTCCAGAACCCCCCGCAGGCTGTCCACCCGGCGGCGCAGCCCGCCGGTGATGGCGTCCGGGAAGTCGAACGTCATCAGCACGTCATAGATCGCGTCCATCGCCTGGAGCAGGTGTTCCGCCCGCTCGTTCTGTTCTTTCCGGATCAGGTCGAGGATGGAGCGGCGTAGCTCGCTGGCGGCCTCGGCCAGACCGTTCAGGTAGGTGGACGCCGGTACGTTGAGGGTGGCCGGTCGGGGCAGCGAGTCGCCGCGCACCAGCGCATACGTCACAAACGCCTCGACCAGCTCCTTCAGGGCGTCCTGCGTGTAACCGGAGTAATACAGATCGGGGTAAGGCTCCGTTCCCTCAATCAGTTCAGCGGCGGCGGTGCGGGCTGCCTCCAGACCGGAGAGCGCTTCCTCCCAGGCGGTACGATGTACGGCCCGGATGGTGTTCGCGCAGTAACGGATCAGCGTGCGGGAGCGTGCCAGCGCCTCATCACGGGCGGTGTTTTTCGCCTCGAACTCTTCCCGTATCGCCTCGGCGATCTGCTCTAGCTCATCCATGTTAGAAGGGGATATCCTCTTCCGTCGTCCCCGGAGCCTCCCCGCCAGCGTCAAGGCCCATGCCTTCTTCCGGCGCAGCGCCGCGCCCGCCGAGGAACTTGACATCACGCGCGGTCAATTCCAGACTGGCGCGCGCCTCTCCGCTTTGCTTGTCAATCCAGGCCGAGGCGTCAATCTCGCCCACGACGAGCACCTGTCGCCCCCTGCTCAGGTACTGGTTGCAGGTCTCCGCCAGGCGGCCCCATGCCGTCACCCGGAACCACCAGGTCTTCTCGCCCTGAGTGCCGTCCTGCCTGGTCCAGCGGCGGTTCACCGCAACGGTGAACGTCGTCACCGGCCTGCCGTCGGGCATAAAACGCATCTCTGGATCGCGCCCCAGGTTCCCGACAATGATGCATTGCTGAAACACGGATCAAACCCCTTTCCTTGCCTTCCTGTTCCCCCGGTGGGACAGGCGATTTCACAGAGTCAGAATCCTGCGCAACTGGCATCCAGCCGGGGCTGCCGCCGCCGCTTCCGGTGTTTGCCGGGCTGCGCAACTCCTCAAACTATGGTAGAACAAGTGTACCATGATTTTGTTTTTTTCGGTAAATTTAAGGGTGCGCGGGTATAATCTGCCCGATCTGTCCGACCCTCTGTGAAGACGCTGGGAACGATCAAGGATGAATTGCTGATGAGTGAGAACGTAGCCGAACCCACCGGCGCGGAAGAAGTCACCTGGAATCTGAACGACCTTTACGCCGGTACAGACGACCCGGCCATCGAGCGCGATCTGAGTCAGGCCGACTCCCGCGCGGAGGCTCTGGGGGAACAGTACCGGGGGCGCGTCGCCCGCCTGAGCGCGGAGGAGATGCGCCAGCTTCTGGAAGAGTACGAGGCCATTCAGGAACTGGCCGCCAGAGTAAGCTCGTTTGCCTACCTGCACTGGTCAACCAACACGGAAGACCCGGCCCGGGGTGCGCTGCTGCAAAAAGCCAACGAGCATAGCTCCCGCCTGCGGCAGAAGCTCGTCTTTGTGGAGCTTGAGTGGGCCAACGCGCCGGACGAGCACGCACAGGCCCTGATCCAGTCCCCGACGCTGGCACGTTACCGCCACTGGCTCGAAGTGGCCCGTCGCTACCGCCCGTACCTGCTTTCTGAGCCGGAAGAGAAGGTGCTGGCCGAGAAGGCGATCACAGGGCGCAACGCCTGGGCACGCTTCTTCGACGAGGTACACGGCGCGGCCCGCTACGAACTGGACGGCGAGATGGTCCCCGCCGAGGTGGTCCTCTCGAAGATGTTTGACGTTGATCGCGAGGTGCGTCGGCGGGCTGCGATCTCATTCACCGCCGGACTGGAGAAGCTGAGCCGCACCACGACGTTCATCTTCAACACCGTTCTGGCCGATAAAGCCTCGGATGACCGGCTGCGCGGCTACCCGACCTGGATCAGCGCCCGCAACATGGATAACGAGGTTGACGATGAAACGGTTGAGGCGCTGATCAGAGCGGTGACCTCCCGTTATGACATTGTGGCGCGCTACTATCGGCTCAAGCGGCAACTGCTGGGTCTTGATGAGCTTTTTGAGTACGACCGCTACGCCCCCCTGCCCGCCGCCGACCGGCGCTATAGCTGGGATGAGAGCCGCGAGATCGTGCTTCAGGCCTACCGGAAATTCCACCCTCAGATGGCCGAGGTGGTGGAGCAGTTTTTCGAGAAGAAGTGGATAGACGCCGCCGTCCGCCCCGGCAAAAGCGGAGGGGCATACAGTCATGGCGTCGTGCCCTCGGTGCATCCCTTCGTGTTCATGAACTTTCAGGGTCGCCCCAACGACGTGATGACGCTCGCCCATGAACTCGGCCACGGGGTTCATCAGTGGCTCTCCAGAGAGCAGGGTTTCCTGCAGGCGGATACTCCCCTGACGACGGCGGAGACGGCCTCCGTGTTCGGGGAGATGCTCGTCTTTCAGGACCTCCTCTCGCGCGAGAGCAGGCCGGAGGTTCGTCTGGCGATGCTGACCCGGAAGCTGGAAGACTCATTTGCCACCGTCTTCCGCCAGATATCCATGAACCGCTTCGAGGACGCCATACACAACGCCCGTCGGACGGAGGGCGAACTCCCGACAGAGCGCTTCAACGAGATGTGGCTTGAGACGCAGAAGGCGATGTTCCAGAACAGCGTCACGATCACCGAGAACTACGGCCTGTGGTGGAGCTACATCCCCCACTTCGTCCACGTTCCCGGCTATGTGTACGCCTATGCCTTCGGGGAACTGCTGGTTCTGGCGCTCTATGCTCGTTATCAGGAGATGGGGGACGGCTTCGCCGATAAGTATCTGGAGATGCTCAGGGCGGGCGGCTCCAACTGGCCGCATGAGATCGTCAGGCCGCTGGGGGTTGACCTGACCGACCCGACCTTCTGGCAGAAGGGCCTTCAGATTCTGGACGATCTGGTGGTCGAGGCCGAGGAACTGGCCGCTCAGGTCGGGTGACGGACGAGGCCGGAAGGTTCAGCCTGCAGGCAGGGGCGCGTGCGGTTACCATGCGCCCCCGCTCACTTCTCAGACGTTGAAGCGGACGGTCATCACGTCTCCTTCCTGCATGATGTAGTCCTTGCCCTCCAGACGCAGCTTCCCGGCGTGCCGCGCCTCCGCCAGCCCGCCCAGTTCGAGCAGTGTCTCGATGGGGACGATCTCGGCCCGGATAAACCCGCGCTGCATGTCGGTGTGGATGACCCCCGCTGCCTCCTGAGCGGTCGCCCCGACCGGACATGACCAGGCCCGCACCTCGTCATCGCCCACCGTGAAAAAGGTCTGGAGGTTCAACAGGCGGTAGGATTCGCGGATGACGCGCTCGGAGGCCGGTTCGTGAATGCCGTATTCCTCCATGAATGCCTTCGCTTCCTCCGGCTCCAGTTGCGCGATCTCCATCTCAAGCGCCCCACGAATGGCGATCACAGGCCCCTGCCCGCCCAACGCCTGAACGAGGTCTTCCGGCTCCGCGGCTTCGTCGTTGATGTTGAGCAGGATCATCTGGGGCTTGAGCGTCAGGAAGCCGTAACCCCGCAGGCTGTGCCGTTCGGCGGGCGAGAGCTCCAGATTGCGCAGGGGGATTTCCTCCTCCAGAGCGGCCTGTAACCGCTCGAAAAGGGCCAGATGGCGGGCGTTGGCTTCCCGATCTTTGCCCTTCCCCATCTCATCTTTGAGGCGTTCGATGCGCTTCTCGACGGTGATCAGGTCAGCCAGCAGGAACTCGTTGTTCAGGATGTCTACGTCCCGCCGGGGGTCTACGCTGCCCTCTGAGTGGGGGACGGCGGGGTTCTCAAAGGCACGGACGACGTGGAGGAAGCCGTCCATCCTGTTGAGTTCGTTCCTGAAGGGGCCGCTCAACCCGCCCTCGCTGATGCCTTTCGCCAGCCCGCCGATGTCGGCGTATGTGATGCGGGCCGGGACCTTGCGGCGTGACGAGTACAGGCTGTGGAGGGCATCGAGGCGCGGGTCGGGCACATCCACCACGGCGACCTCGACTTCCAGCCTGCCTGCCACTCCGGGGCCGACCGGTCGATTCGCCCCCGTCAGGGCGTTGAAGATCGTCGTCTTGCCGCTCATGGGCAGCCCGATTAATCCGATTTGCATGGCATGTCCCCCCTTGTGATCCTCGACCTCATTATCCCGGCAGGAAGAAGAAGGCCAGCCCGATGATCAGGTAAACGGCGAGCAGTTGCGCACCCTCCAGCCAGTTTGACTCGCCGTCCAGCGCGATGAGGGCCGCGATCAGCGCGGCAGAGAAGAGCGCGATCAACTCGAAGTCCGTAAAGATGAGCAGCAAAGGCTGGTCGAAGAGCAGGCCGATGAACACCAGCAGCGGCGCGACGAAGAGCGCGACCTGAAGGCTGGAGCCAAGCGAGACGGCGAGGCTCAGCTCCATGCGATTCTTGAGCGCCACCTCGACGGCGACGAGGTGCTCAGCCACGTTGCCGATCAGGGGGATGATGATCACCCCCAGAAAAAACTCCGTCAACCCCAGCGCTGCGACGACCGGCTCAACCGCCCCGATCAGAATCTCGCTCAGGTAGGCGATCCCGGCGGTCGCCGCGAGGAGCACGAGCAGGGCGTGGCGGACGCTCCACTTGGCGGGGTGGACGGTGGCGGCCTCCCGCGCCAGAGGCCCCTGCTGGCTGAGGAATGAGTACAGCACGCTCAGCCCGTAGATCGTGATCATGACGATCGCGACGCCCTCGCTGAAGGCCTTCTCGGCTGCCAGATCGGGGTCAATCGCCTGACTGAAGAGGGAGGGGATGATCAGCGCAACCACCGAGAGGATCAGCATGGTTGAGTTGAGCGCTGCCTGACGGCGGTCGAACGTCTGGATGCCGTTGCGCAGGCCGCCCAGCAACACGCTTAACCCCAGAACAAACAGCAGATTCCCCAGAATGGAGCCTGTGATAGAGGCCAGCACCAGCGCGATCAGACCCTCTTTGAGGGCGAAAATGGCGATGATGAGTTCGGCGGCGTTCCCCAGCGTGGCGTTCAGCAGACCTCCCAGACGAGGGCCTGTGTAGGCCGCCAGTTCCTCCGTTGCCTCCCCCAGCAGGTCGGCCAGCGGGACAATCGCCAGCCCTGCCGCGATGAAAACAAAGATCGGCCCCGCTCCCAGCAGGTCAGCGGCGACAGCAACCGGAATAAAGATCAACAGCAGATTGACGGGTTTCTTCATAGCCTCCGACTTTCCTGCAAGAGAATCAGCGATGTTTCCTTTTGGGATGGCGTGCCCCATTATAGCGGAAAACCCCCCGCCCTACTCGAAGATGGCGGTCGCCGATGACGGGTGGCGGCGTTGCCGATTATTTGCCTGCGTGCGGGGGTAATTGGACTTATATGGCTCTATACATGGTCTTATCGGTGCGGTAAACTCAGTGTGGGAAGGAGCAGACAGGGTAATGCCATGTTAGGGCTTTCGCTCGAACGGGACAGCCAGGAGCCGATCTATCTCCAGATCAAGCGGCAACTGGCCTATCAGATCGAAAATAACATCCTGACCCCCGGCGACCGGCTGCCCGCCACCCGCGATCTGGCGGCAGAACTGGGCGTTTCGCGCATCAGCGTGGTGGCTGCCTATGAGGAACTCAAGGCCGAGGGCTACATCAGCGCCCATGTGGGGCGCGGGACGTTCGTCGCCGCGCGGGAGGTTGCCCTGCCGGAAGCCGGTTCCGGGGCACTGGCGGGCACGGCCCGCTCTCAGGATGCTGCCCTGCGCGGGCTGCTGCGGCTGGCCGAGCGACCGGGAGTGATCAATTTCAGCCAGGGAACTCCGGCGGAAAGTTTCCTGCCGGTTGCCCTGATGCGCTGGGCGATTGACTCGGTGCTCGACCGGGACGGCGGGGCGGCCATCGCCTATGAGGTCACGGAAGGCTATCCGCCCCTGCGCCGGGCGGTGGCGGGGATGGTCGCCAGTCAGGGGATCGAGGTCAGCGCCGATGAGGTGTTGATCACGGGTGGCTGTCAGCAGGCGCTTGATCTGGCCGTTCAGGCGCTTCTCAATCAGGGGGATGTGCTGTTGACCAGCAACCCCACCTATGCGGGCATCCTCGATATCGCCCGTGCGCGGGGGGTGACGCCCGTCGGCGTTCCGGTGGACGCGGAGGGAATGCGGACTGAGGCGCTCGAGGCACTGATCATCGAGCACCGCCCGCGCCTGATCTACATCGCCCCCACCTACCACAACCCGACCGGAACCGTGATGCCTCTCCACCGCCGGCGCCATCTGCTGGAACTGGCGGCCCGCTATCGCCTGCCGGTGCTGGAAGACGGCGTTTACGAGAACCTGACTTATGCGGGGTCGCCGCCCCCGCCCCTCAAGGCGCTGGATCGGGAGGGGCTGGTGCTTTACGCCAGCAGCTTCAGCAAGGTGCTGCTGCCCGGTATGCGGATCGGCTACCTGCTGGCCGCCGGACAGCTATACCGGCGGCTGGCCCGCGTCAAGGGGGCGGCGGATATCTGCACCCCGGCCCTCAACCAGCGGGCGATCCATCTGGCGCTGGAGAGTGGCCGCCTGATCGAGCATGTGGCCGAGGTTCGTGCCGTCTGCCGGGCACGCCGTGACGCCATGCTGGCTGCCCTTGAGCGTCACCTTTCAATGGCCCGCTGGCATGAGCCAGCCGGAGGCCTGTATCTCTGGGTCGAGCTCCCCTCCGATGGTCCAACCGCAACCGAGCTTTATCTGCACGCCGTGCGGGCGGGTGTGGCCTTTGCGATGGGGCCTCTGTTCTACACAGACGGGCAGGGGGCCTATCACCTGCGCCTGAACATGGTTGCTTATCCCCCTGATACCATCGAAGAAGGTGTGCGGCGGCTTGGCGCGGCCTGGAGGGAACTGGCCGCCGGATACCAGCCGCCGGAGCGAACCCTTTCGACAACGCCGGTGCTCTGAGAGAGACAGGTAGTATCTGGAGGAATCCTGATGAAATTCGATCTTGACAATCCGCGCACCCTCGCGACGACAGCCGTAATGACCGCGCTGGTGCTGGGCCTGACGCTGGTACGGATCGCGGTTACGCCGATCAACGGCTACGTTCATCTGGGCGACATCGCCATCTTCTTTACTAGCTTCGCTTTTGGCCCCTGGGCCGGGCTGGTGGCCGGTGGGCTGGGGACAGGCCTGGCCGATGTGGTGAGTGGCTATGCGATCTTTGCGCCGCTTTCGCTGGTTGTGCATGGCTTACAGGGCCTTGTGGCCGGCTGGATCGTCCGCCGGCGTCCCACGTCCGCCGGGCTTGTGCTCGGTGTGCTGGCCGGTGGCGTCATTCTGGTGGCCGGATACTTCATCGGCGAGGCGGTTGTGCCGGTGTTCGGCGGCCCGGCCCTCGCGCTGAGCGAAGTGCCGTTCAACGCCGTTCAGGCGGCGTTCGGGTCGCTGGGCGCGGTGGTCTACGCGGCGGTGGCGCGGGCCTATCCGCGCCTGCGCCAGACCGGCACCCAGTCGCCGCCGCTCTAACACGCCACTGCCGATCGGATGCCTCATGATCCGGGCCGAAGACCTGACTTACGTATATCCCCCCGCCCTGCCTGACGGTCCCCGGACGACGGCGCTGGATCGCCTCTCGTTTGAGGTTCCCGCCGGGGCCTGCCTGGCGGTGACCGGCCCTAACGGCTGCGGCAAGACGACGCTCTGTCTGGCCGTCGCCGGGCTGGCCCCTCGCCTGACGGGCGGCCACCTCTCCGGGCGTGTGACAGTGGCGGGGCGTGATGTGCAGGCCGAGCCACCCGGTGCACTGGCCGATCTGATCGGCATTGTGTTTCAGGACCCGGTCGGGCAACTCTTTAACCCGACGGTCGAGGATGAGATCGCGTGGGGGCTGGAGAATCTGGGCCTGCCCCCCTCCGAGATCGGTGAGCGGATCGAGTGGGCGCTGGGCGCGGTGGGACTGACGGATGTCCCCCGTGAGCAGCCCCCGCAGACGCTCTCCGGCGGCCAGCAGAAGCGGCTGGCGCTGGCGGCTGCGCTGGCGCTGCGCCCGCAGGTTCTGATCCTCGATGAGCCTTCGGGGGGGCTTGCGCCCGCCGCACGCGCCGAGATGATCGCTGTGCTGCGTGATCTGCGTGCCCGGCATGGCCTGACCCTCCTGCTGACCGAGAACGACCCGGCGGTCATCGTCGCGCTGGCTGATGAGGTTCTCCTGCTGGACGGGGGACGCCCCATCAGGCAGGCCAGGCCGCGGGACATCTACCCCGCGCTGAACCCCCGCGCCTTTCCCGGCGTGGCGATCCCTCCGGCCAGCCGATTCGCGGCAGTCGCCAGCGCCGGAGGCGGCCTTCACCTGAACTGCCTGACGCCGGAGGAGGCCATCGAGCAGGCCCGCCATTACCCTCTGGACGGCGTCAGAGCGCTGCGAGAGGACTCTCCTGCACATTTCACCGGTGGGGAGCCAGCCGTCCAGCTTGAGGGCCTCACCTTCGCCTATCGGCCCGGTGCGCCCGTTCTGCGCGATCTCGACCTGACGATCCGGCGCGGGGAGTTCGTTGTCCTGACGGGCGACAACGGGGCAGGCAAGACGACGCTCGCCAAACATCTGATCGGACTGCTGCGCCCCACACGGGGGACGGTGCGGCTCTTCGGCGCGGAGACGGCGAGGCGGCCTATCGGCGAGCTAGCTCATCTGGTGGGGTTCGCCTTCCAGAATCCGGAGCTACAGATTTTCAGCCCCACCGTGCGGGAGGAGGTCGCTTTCGGCCCCCGCAATCTGGGGGTGAGCGGCCCGCAACTGGATCGGGTGGTCGAGCATGCCCTGCGCCGCTTCAACCTGCTTGATCTGGCCGACCATCCCCCCGCCGCGCTGAGCTTCAGTGCCCGCCGGATGGTGGCGCTGGCCTCTATCGCCGCGATGGAGACGCCTATCCTCGTGCTGGATGAACCGACGGTCGGGCTGGATGCCGCCGGGCAGGCGCGTGTGATGAACTGGCTGGAAGGACGCCATCGAGAGGGCGCGACCGTCCTCCTGATCACGCACGATATGGAACTGGCCGCCGCCCATGCCGGGCGGATGCTGGTTCTGGAGCGGGGGGAGATCGTGGCGGACGGCCCTCCCCGGCAGATTTTCAGCCAGCCTGACGTTCTGAAGCGGGCCGGTCTGGGGCTGCCGTTCGCCGCTCGTTTTGCGCAGGCGCTCGGACACCCCGCGCTGGCCGCCGATCTGACGCCTGAAGGCGTGGCACGTGTCTGGCTGGAGGCGCTCCAGTGACTGCCCCCCTCAGCTTCTACAGCCCTGCCGATTCATGGCTCCACCGCCTCGACCCGCGCCCCAAGCTGTGGTTCTCGCTGCTGGGGGTGCTGATCTGCGTGCTGACGACTCGAACGGTCGTCCTGATCGGGGTTCTGGCCCTTACCCATGCCGTGCTGCTGGCGGGCAGGCAGCCGCCCCGCTCGCTCGTCCGATTGTGGCGTGCGATGCTGCCCATTCTGGTGATGATCCTCGTGTTGCAGCCGCTCCTTGCCCCCGGTGAGGGCCCCGATCTGTGGCGGGTGGGACCGGTGCGCCTCACCGAAGCGGGCCTGTTAACCGGCCTGCACTACGCCCTGCGGGTGGCTGCAGGGGCGTTTGTCGCTTCGCTGCCGGTCATGACAACCCCTGTCAACACGCTGGTGTACGGCCTGCATAAGGCTGGCCTGCCCTATAGCTGGGGGATGGCGATCGGGCTGGCCCTCCGCTATCTGGGCACGGTCGGGGAACTGTATACCACCATCTCTGAGGCCCAGCAGGCAAGGGGGTTGAGCTTTTCGCGGGGCGGGATCGTGAAGCGGGTGCGCGCCGCCGCTCCGACCCTGATCGCGCTGATCATCGCCTCGCTCCGCCTCAGCGACTCGCTGGCGCTGGGGCTGGCCGCGCGTGGATATGGCCTCAAGCGCCAGCGCACATACTGGCGGAATATCTCCATGCGTCCGGTTGACTGGCTGGCGGTGGCCGTGATCACTCTGGCGTTTGCAGGGATGCTTCCCTTCCTCCGCTGAGGCCTTCTACCCCTCCAGCAGAGCGAGTATCTCGGCCTTGACATCGTCCCGCAGGTTGGGCAGAGTCATGATGTCCGGCCCTTCGTAGGGCTCACTCGCGATTTCGGGACGTATCAGGTGGCCC
>DRKO01000203.1 GCA_011051745.1 Chloroflexota bacterium
GTGACCGCGCGATCGGAGATGCCGCACGGGATGATTCCCCTGAAGTAAGTCAGGTCGGTGGTGACGTTGAGCGCTGCCCCGTGTGTGCTGATCCCCCGCGCGTTGACGCGCACGCCGATCGCCGCGATCTTCTCCGGCCCGCTCGGCCCCCTAACCCAGACGCCGGTATACCCCTCCTCCCGGTATCCCTGAAGGCCAAAGGGGGCCAGCGTGCGGATCAGAACCTCTTCCAGCGAGCGGATGTATCCCACGTAGTCGGCCTTAACCAGCCGACCGGTCGGGTCTGGCTGGCCGAGGTAGCGGATCGGATAGGCGACAAGCTGGCCGGGCCCGTGATAGGTGATATCGCCCCCTCGATCCACATGGATGACCTTCACCCCCCGGCGGGCGCGTTCGGCCTCGCTCATGAGCAGGTGCTCGATATGCGCCGCGCGGCCCAGCGTGTAGGTGTGAGGGTGCTCAAGCAGGAGCAGGGTATCCGCGATCTGCCCGGCGGCGCGGGCCTCCGCCAGGCGACGCTGAATATCCCACGCCGTCTCGTAGTCGGTCAGGCCGAGGTGGATAAGGTGGCATTTGAGCGAACGATCTTTCACAGAGAACTGCCCTGTCTCGTCCGGCTGGGGCCGGATGTCATTCTTCCGTTTCGGGGGTGGGCGTGCGGGAATCCCCCTCCAGCACTTCGAGCGCGACGATCAGCCACCGTTCCCGCTCCGGTGAAGGCGACTCAAACACCGCCCGATACGTCCCCTCTCGATCCCGGAACGTGATCGAACCGGGTTGCTGGTCTGTCACCTGATAACGGCGTAGCGGCGAGTCCAGATCGAGGGACTGCGCAACTTCGATGATCTCCGGCGAGCCGACCAGATCAGCCGCTCCCTCAACGTCCTGTCGCTGCAGGCGTTCGATGAATTCGACCAGCGTTGAGTAGGCCGAGGGCCGGGCGACCGCCCAGAGCCACGCCCGGCGGCTGGGATAAGCCTCCACTGGCGGAACGGGAATATAAGAATCCTCCTCACGCACCCACTCGATCTTGAAGACACGTCGGGGCGCGTTGCCCTCCTCCAGAAAAGCCAGCGTGGTACTCTCTGCCTCGCCCTCCACGATCAGGCGTGAGAGATCGGGGGCAATCGTGATCCCGGCGTTGAGCGCGTTAAACCACCAGTCCGGGGCCTCATCGCCGTTCCAGGCCACTTTCCACCCCTGCCCGTCCCGAACCGTCAGGAGATAATGGACGCGCGTCGCCCCGTCCGCGCCGAGCGTCACGAAGCTCACCCCGAACTCATCCGCGCCCCACCTGACCTCCAGCGCGCTCAATCCGGCGCTCCAGGAGGTCAGTTCGAGAGGAAGGGCGTCGGGCGATGCATCAAGATCGTACAGAACGATCCCCAGCCCATCCGGCAGCCCCACAACCGCCAGATCGCCTTCCCGACGGACAAAAGCCCGATCCGCCAGCCGGAGCCGCCCGGAGGAAAAAGCGATCTCCGTTAGATAGTCGGAGAGCTCGCCGTCGTCCATCCGGCGGGCCTCCGCGCCGCGCAGGACCCGCCCGACGGCCCGCAGAACGCTTTCCCGCCGGAGGAAGGGGTCGGCCTGCCGAAAGGCCTCCCGTAGCTCCTCCTCTGCCGGGGGGACAGCCGCCGGGGTCTCCGAGAGCGCCACAGGCGGCACATTGGAGGGGGAAGAGAAAGTAACCGATGCCGGGGCACAGCCGGTGAACAGGAGCGCCAGCGTCAGAGGCAGGAGTCCCGCCCTTGCCCGGCACATAACATGGCCGATCATTCGCCGGGCGTATCTTCCAGATGCAACCTGATCTTCTGGGCCAGTTCGAGAAGGTCAATCGGCTTCGAGACGTAATCGTCACAACCGGCTTCCAGGGCGCGTTCCCGGTCGCCGTGCATGGCGTGGGCGGTCAGGGCGATGATGGGGATATGGGCAACCGCTTTGTTGCTCTTAAGCTCACGGGTGGCCTGCCAGCCGTCTTTGCGGGGCAGGGAGAGATCCATCAGGATGAGGGCAGGTTTTTCCCTGATCGCCATCTCAACCCCTTCGATGCCGTCGGAGGCCTCGATAACCCTGTAATTCATCACGCCCAGCATATCAATCAGCAGGGTACGGTTATCGAGATTGTCTTCAACTACCAGAATGCAGGGTTGCGTCTCCGCCATGTCTCAGGTCTCCAGATAGCCTGTGCCGTGTTCCGCCCCGCCCGGCAGATGCGGCTCTGTGCGTTACAGGCGTGGTGGCTGAAAAGTCGAGGCGTAAAGTTGTATCGCATGCGTGATCCGCTTCCGCGCCACCTCGGCCCCTTCCCAGCCCACCGGCTCGACGCGTGCCCCCTCCAGGTCTTTGTACACGGAGAAGAAGTGAGCGACCTCATCCAGAAAGTGCTGAGGAATATCGGTGACATCGTGGTAATCGCGGTATAGAGGGTCTTTGTCCGGCACAGCCAGAATCTTGTCATCCGGCTTGTCCCGGTCGAACATGCGGAATATCCCGATCGGGCGCGTTTCAATCACGCAGCCGGGGAACGTCGGCTCGTTGATCATCACCAGCACATCGAGCGGATCGCCGTCCTCATAGTAGGTGCGCGGGATCAGGCCGTAATCGCCCGGATAGTAGAGCGAGGAGTAGAGCACTCGATCCAGCACGATGATCCCGGCCTGCTTGTGATATTCATACTTGTTCCGGCTCCCCTTTGAGATTTCGACGATGGTATAGATCACATCCGGCGCGTTGGGGCCGGGAGGAAGTTCATGCCACAGGTTCATTGGTATTCAAACACTCCGTTGTCTGCTAGACGCCAGTATCGAAAGATAGGCCGCGCCTCTCTCCGGGCTGGCCTGATCGCTTGAAAATCCTGCGGAGTCTTCCGTCCCCAGCAGCATCTCGATCCAGGCGATAACTTCCGCGTCATAGCCCGACGAGCCACACACATCACACGTCCAGGCAGGGACATCCGGCAGGATCACCAGGTGGCGGTCCACCTGAAGCGCATAAGTGGCCCGCCGGGCATGCAGAGTCCCTATATGGCAAAACTCACATTTTGGCTCATCAGAACTCACCGAAGGCTCTTTCATAATCTCATCCGAAGGCAACTCTCATAACGCAACAGGGGGGATCCTCCGCGCAGGCTACGGCAGGTTTTGATACTCATAGTGAGGGATCACCCCCCAGGTGCGCGGCGGCCAGTAAGAAAGCCATGCTTTGCCGACGATATACTCCTCATCCAGCATTCCCCAGCTACGGGAATCGCTGGAGTGGGGGCGGTTGTCCCCCATGACAAAGTAACTGCCCGGCGGGACGTACCACGTCCCCTGATAGTTTGGCGTACCCGAGGAAGTGTAGGGTTCGTCGAGTTCCACTCCGTCAATGTATACGTGCCCGTTCTCAATCGTCACCGTTTCGCCGGGCAGGCCGATGATCCGCTTAACATAATCATCGTTCGTATTGCCGGGGAAGTCAAAAACGATCACATCGCCCCGCTGAGGGGTTCCGAACCGGTAAGCCAGCCGGTTGACGATCAGATACTGTCCGGTGTGGAGGGTGGGCTCCATGCTGATCCCCTCCACGACATAGCGGGCCGTAGCAAAGTTTATGATCAGCCAGATCACACCGGCCAGCAGAGCCGTCTCGAAGATTTCGCGGAGCACTGAGCCAAATGTAAGCCGCTCGTCAACCTCCGGGCTGGTTTCCGGTGTCACGAGCGGATCCTCTACCGCGCTGCTTTTACCCGATACTGCCGGATCTGAAGGAATGTTCATCAACGTTTCATCCACTAACCGTTCAGTTTATTCAGGATACCCTCTCAGGATGAACGAGAACCCTCAGCAGGAGCGAGGGCCCTCAAGCGATCCAGTATGCATTATAGTCCACGCTACCCGCTCACGCCAAAGTTGTTAGATCGGGAAGGCTGCGCCCGACGCTCGAACGCCGGGTGGCCCATCCGCGCGTCGGCTGAAGCCGATCTCCGGCTCCACCGGAGGGACGTTTCCTTGACAACGACCGGACGGCTGGATAGAATGACGATGCAGAGAGGGCCTGTAGCTCAGTCGGGAGAGCGCTACAATCGCACTGTAGAGGTCAGGGGTTCGAGTCCCCTCAGGTCCACTGACAGGACGTGATCGAGCCTTGCCCGCGAGGAACGCCCCTCGCGGGTTTCCAGTTTATGGGCGCTCAGAAGGCGATCTCGTCCACCTCGTCGAGGTCAAAGTCGAACTCAACCCCGCCCTCGACGACATCCGGTCCCGCGTCTTCCAGCGGTCCGGCCTCCACACCCCGGCTGCACAGAGAACGATAGACGCAGTAACGGCACTGCCGCTCATCATCCGTCAGCGGCCACTCCTCCTCTGTGTGCGCCAGCACTTCGGCCACGAGATCGGCGAGGAACTTCCGGTTTTCGGAGTGGCGGGCGGCGTCGTAGGGGAACACCTCCGGCTCGACGGGTCTCTCCGCGAACCAGTAGATCAGCGTCACCTGCTCCGGCGCGATCGGCCCGCCGAAGAGGTGTGCCCCTGCCTCGACCAGTACAAAGGGGTAGACGTGCGTCTGGAGCCGCCGGGCGAGCGTCTGGCGGGAGGGCCGGAAGTGCGTCGTCTTCCAGTCCACGATCACGGCCTGCTCACCGGGATCGAGGGCCAGCAGGTCAAAGCGGGCCAGCAGACGTTGATCGCCCAGCGGCGTTGAAAGCTGCACCTCCGGCAGGCGCAGGGCCACCGGGAGATCGTCAGGCGGGTACGTCAGGTAATTATCCCACCAGCTTTTCAGGAGAGGGTCGGACGGCGTGAGAGCCTCCGCCGGAACGCCCAGCAGGTGCCGCCGGACGAGCAGATGAAACTCCGCCCCCCGCTGGACGAATTGCTCGTGTTCTTCGACCGGTTCGCTCTGAATGGCGGGCCAGCGTTGCCCCTCCACGTAGCGCAGTTGAAAACGCCGGGGGCAATCCACGTAGTCTTGCAGGCTCTGCTGGCTGAACTGGAAAACAGGCGGCAGGCGGCCCATCGCCGGACGGGGTTCAGGCAGGCGGGGCCGGAGGACGCGCTGCCAGTGGGAGAAGGGACCTTTTTCTATCATGGCTGCAGGTGCTCCTTCCAGAAGTACGTCAGCGCGATCAGCGCCGCCGCTGGCTGGTTCTGCCGTCCCTCATTCCAGTACCGTCCCATGTTCCAGGTGATGATCAGATCGCGCTTTGCGCGGGTGATGCCGACGTAGAGCAGGCGCAGCCGCTCGGCGGCATACTCGATGCGGGCCTCTCCGGTCGCCTCTCCTTCGACGTACTCGCCAGCCTCATCCGCCATCAGCTTCTCAACCTGACGGCGTGCCTCGGCCTGCAGGTTGAGATCGTCGCGCACGAACCATTTCTCGGCGATGTAAGAGTCGCCTTCCTGCGCCGAGGGAAAGCTGTAGTTGTTAACCGCCATCAGATAGACGCGATCCCACTCCAGCCCCTTGGCCGCGTGCATGGTGGCAACGGTGACGATCCCCGGCTTGGGCTGGTAGCCGGTCGTCGCATCGTCAAAGCCCAGAAAACGGCGCTGGTTGCTGGCGATGGCGCGTAGCTCATCCCTGAGTTCCGGCAGGCGATAATCGGGGTTGCTATCGGCGATCCCGCGCAGGACGACGGCGATCTTGTGGGCCAGCGCCAGATCGGCCTGCCCGGTGAAGAGGTCCTGCGCAACGGTGAGGATCAGTTGATCCACCGGTAGCGAACTGGCCTGCAACCAGAGCCGCACCTGCTCGCGGAACCCTTCCAGCAGGGCGCGGCTCTCCGGCACGTCGAGGTCGTCCAGCCAGTCGTACCCCTGCGCGGGCCAGAGGAATGCCTCTGTCGTCCTCAACCCCTTCAGGGCCTCTTCCACCCGACCACAGGCCTCCAATGCGTCCTTGTCGGGCTCAGGCACAGCTCCGGGCCACCATACCTCGCGGTAAAGGCGGGCCAGATTACGCCCCTTCGCCGGGTCCACCAGAAAGTCGAAGAGTATCTTCAGCCGCCGGGCGGCGCTCCGGGTGGCCGAGGTGCTGCGGAGAAGCTCCTCATAGGAGATGCCCCGCCGTCTGAGTTCCTCAGCGACCTTGAAGCCCCGGCTGTTCTCCGGCACAAGGACGGCAACCGTCCAGTCCCGATGATCGGGTAACCAGCGCTCCAGTGAGGCGACGACCCGCTCGATCTCACGCTCCGGCGTGATGTTAACCTCCGGCGACCAGTCAAGATGAACCAGCCCGTTCTCCGGGTTGGGCTGGGGATCGCCCGGAGGCGTGGGGCGGATATCCTGCGGGTAGAAGGTGTGGTGCAGATGCGGAATCTGGGGGTCAGTGGTCGCCCAGCGCACCAGTTCGTTCGCCAGCGCGATGA
>DRKO01000204.1 GCA_011051745.1 Chloroflexota bacterium
AGGAGACCTCTTCCCCGGACGAGGAAGCCTCACCGGAGGCCGAATCAGAGACCGAACCGGAAACGGAAATAGAGACCGGGCCAGATGAGACGATTGAAGAGGAAGGCCTGAGCGACGAGGAACTCTTCCTGGCCGCGCTGGATGGCGAGATGCCCAGCGATGTGATCCTTCCTCCCACGCTCCGGCGTGGTCAGATCGTCAAAGGCGTGATCGCCAGCAAGACCGCCACAGAGATACTGATAGATGTCGGTGTCAAATCTGAAGGTGTCGTAACTGGCCGGGAACTCGATTCGCTTGACCGGGAGACCATCGATTCCCTCTCCGTCGGAGATCAGGTATACGTCTACGTACTGACGCCGGAGGATCGAGAAGGGCGCGTTCTGCTCTCCCTGCGCCGCGCGATGGAAGAGCAGGACTGGCAGGTCGCCGAGGAGTACCTTGAGAGCGGCAAAATCTACCACAGCCGGATCGAGCACTACAACAAAGGCGGTCTGATCGTCCGCTTTGGTAAGGTGCGTGGTTTTGTCCCCGCCTCGCAGGTCAGCCGTGAGCGTCAACGACGCAGCGATGGCAAAACCCCTGATGAGCGCTGGGCGCACATGGTCGGTGAGGAGATTGACGTTAAGGTGATTGAGGTTGATCGGGGCCGCAACCGGCTCATCCTCTCCGAGCGTGCCGCAGAGCGCGAACTCCGGGCTCAGCGTCGCACCGAGCTCATCGAGTCGCTCTCCGTGGGTCAGGTGCTCACCGGGCGGGTCATCAGCCTGACGGACTTCGGCGCGTTCGTGGACCTG
Source organism: Chloroflexota bacterium (assembly GCA_011051745.1). Lineage (GTDB taxonomy): Bacteria > Chloroflexota > Anaerolineae > Aggregatilineales > UBA3940 > DRKO01. The sequence continues at coordinate 795 of DRKO01000204.1, forward strand.
GGTGGGGCAGACGGCCTGATCCACCTCTCCGAACTGGCGTGGGAGCACGTGACCCACCCCCGCGAGGTGCTCAGCGTTGGCGATGAGGTCGAGGTCGAGGTCATCCACATTGACAAGGAACAGCAGCGCATCGGCCTGAGCCGTAAGAACCGGCTGAGCGACCCCTGGGATACGCTGGCCGCCACGTATGAGCCTGATCAGCTTGTCCAGGGCGTCATCACCAAGATGACCAAATTCGGCGCGTTCGCCCGTCTGGTTGATCATCCGGCCATCGAAGGACTTATTCACATCAGTGAACTGTCTGACCGGCGCGTCAAGCACCCCCGTGAGGTGGTCGAAGAGGGTCAGGTGCTCACCCTGCGCATCATCCGCATTGACCCCGAACAGCGTCGCCTCGGCCTGAGCCTCAAGCGCGTTGACTCAGAAGAGTACCTCGATGCCGACTGGCGCAGCATGCTTCAGGAACTCAACAAAGAGCCTGCCGCAGCCGTTGACGACTCCGCGCCATCCGAAGCGGCGGAAGAACCTGTTGCAGAGGAGGAAGCGGCATCTGAGGAACCGGCGACCGAGGAGCCATCCTCTGAGGTCCCCGCCGAAGAAGCGGCCCCCGAAGGGCCGGTCGCTGAGGCCCCGGCTGAGGAGGAGCCCGCCGCGGAAGAGACGGTCGAGGCCCCGGCTGACGAAGCTTCAGCAGAGGAAGAGCCGGAGCAGGAAGAAGAGACGGCTTCCCCTGCCGAAGAAGCAGAAGCCCCTGACGAGGAGTAAAGAGCCCCTCGCCTGCCGGAGATGAGGCTGAATCAAACAGCGTGGCGGTTTCTCAGAAGAGCCGCCACGCTGCAGTTTGTTCTCCGCACTATCAGGTCTGTTCAGGGGTTTTCTTGCCCAGCGCCTGAGCCATCGCCCTGATGTGGGCCGGGGTGCTCCCGCAACACCCCCCGATGATCTGCGCCCCCAGATCACGAACCTTGACGGCATATCCGGCCATCACCTCAGGGGTCGCGTCGTAGATCACCTCGTCATTATCTCCCAGATGGGGCAGCCCTGCGTTGGACTTGGCAACCAGAAGCGCCTCCGGGCTGGAGGCGCGCATCTTCTCGATCACCTTCTCGATCTCCTCCGTCCCGTTACCACAGTTGCCGCCCAGCGCCAGCACGCCAAGCTCGCTCAACGCCTCCAGAGCCCGCTCCGGTGAGACGCCCATCATCGTGTAGCCGCCCGCATCGAATGTCATCGTCGCGACGATGGGGAAATCGGGAGAGGCGCGGCGGGCCCCCTCGACAGCGGCCTGCACCTCCTCCAGCGCAGACATGGTTTCGATCCACAGCACATCCACGCCACCCTCGATCAACGCCCTTGCCTGTTCCTCAAAAGAGGCCACCGCTTCGTCAAACTCCAGATTGCCCAGCGGCTTGAACAGTTCCCCCGTCGGCCCCATCGAACCGGCCACCACGACCGGATGCGGGGCGGCGTCTGCCTCGGCCCGCGCCAGTTGAGCCGCCGCCCGGTTCAGTTCGGCTGCCCGCTCCGCAAGCCCGTGGCTGGAAAGGCGGATGGAGCTACCGCCGAACGTGTTGGTCAGGATGATCTGTGCCCCTGCTTCGATGTAGCCTCGATGTACGCTGCGCACCTTCTCCGGGTGCTCGACGTTCCACAGCTCCGGCGCGCCACCGCGCTTCAGGCCCATAGAAAAGAGCATCGTGCCCATCGCTCCATCGGCCAGGATCGGCCCCCCGGAAGCCAGCAATTCCTGTAGTGTCGTCTTCATATCGCTCCCTCATAGAAAATTTACCGCCCCATGATAGCGGAGGTGCAGTGATTGCACAAAAGGAGATGCCCCTCACAGAATAGGCCGCCGTAGATGCCAGCGCGTGATCCCCTGATAGGCATGGGCCGCTTGCAGGAGACGCCTTTCCTCCGGCGCCACCAGTTGAAGGCCGATGGGGAATCCGTCATCTGTAAACCCACAGGGCAGGGAGAGCGCAGGTAGCCCGCTCAGGCTGAAGGGATACGTGAAACGCAATAGCGTTTTGGCCGCCGCGATCCCCTCGCTCCCCTCGATTGGGTGAGCAGGGAGCGGGGTGGTTGGCAGAGCCAGTATGTCAACCGTCTGGCCGAAAAGCTCTTTGAGGAACGTCCGCCATCGGTGCATCGTGCGCTGCGCCAGCACATATTCAACCGCGCTGCGCTGCGCCCCCCACTCAAGGCGGGTCCGCACATCCTCTCCGAAGCGTTCCGGCCCGGTGCTCAACCGTTCCCGGTGATAAGCCGCCGCCTCGGACAGGCTGATCACACCGGCGGCCCGCAGCACCTCCTCGCTCATCGGCAGGCTGACTTCCACAGGGCGCATTCCCACTTCTGCCAGCCGCTCAACCGCCGTTCGCACAGCAGCTACCACCTGAATATCCGTCTCCAGCCAGAAGAAATCGTCCACCGGCAATCCCACCCGCAGGCTGCCGACCGGCTGATCCAGTTGCGCGGTGTAACCGTTTTTCCCCACCGGCTGCGGGTCGAGAGCGTCCATCAGCAGCGCCACGTCACGGGCCGTGTGGGCCATCGGCCCGACGGTGTCCAGCGTCCAGCTCATCGGGATGACGCCCTGCAGGTTGAGCCTGCCCGCTCGTGGTCTCAGGCCGGTCAGGTTGCACAGCGCCGAGGGGACACGCACCGAGCCGCCCGTGTCGGTTCCCAGCGCCCCCGCACAGAGCGAGGCGGCCACAGCCGCAGCCGAACCGCCGCTTGAGCCGCCGGGGCTGTAGTCGGTGTTCCAGGGGTTGCGGGCCGGGCCGTAGTGTGGATTGACGTTCGTTGCCCCGACGGCGAACTCATGCAGGTGGGTCTTCCCGATGATGATCGCCCCTGCCGCCTTCAGTTGCTGGACGACATACGCATCTTCCAGGGCTACGTTCCCGCGCAGAAAGTCGCTCCCCGCCGTCGTCTGCACACCTGCCACGTCGATCAGGTCTTTTACCCCGATCGGGATGCCATGCAGAACGCCCCATCTCTCCCCCCGGCGGAGCGCCTCGCTGGCATAGCGGGCCTGTCGCAGAGCCGACTCCCCCATCACGGTCAGGAAGGCGTTAAGCACCGGATTCAGGCGCTCAATCCGTGCCAGATAAGCTTCGGTGAGCCTGTGGGGGGAAAGTTCCCCCCGTTCGATCAGGCTCACCGCATCGCTCAGCGTAAGCTGGATCAGGTCGGGTTCGCTCATCGGTCTTCCAGAACCTCGCCGCGTCGCGGCTGCCTGTCAGGAAAGGGCCTTGATCCGCTCCTCCAGCGAGGCGCGGGTGGCATTCAGATGCTCCAGCTTGTCCCTTTCCCGCTGAACCACCTCCGGCGGGGCACGATTGACGAACGCCTCTTTCGCCAGCAGTTGCTCTGAGCGGGCGATTTGCTCCTCCACCTCGCCCAGTTCCCTGAGCAGTCTCGCACGCTCGGCCTCGATGTCCACCATCCCCGCCAGTGGCAGGAAGGCCGTAATGTTGCCGATCGTCACAACCGCCGCCTGAGAGGGCGCTTCTTCGAGGGCCGGGACGATCTCCAGTTGCTCCGGGGCCACGTTCGCCAGCCGGGCGATCATCTCCCTCTGCTGCTCCAGCACCCCGGCCCACTCGCCCGCGCTGATGCGGGCCGCGATGCGCCGGGCCGGGGGAACCTGATACTCAGCCCGCACGTTGCGGATGCCCCGGATCAGGTTCATCAGGACGGCCATTCGGGTTTCCGCTTCCTCATCGAACCAGGACTCGTCCACCTCCGGCCATCGGGCGATGATCAGCGCCTCCCCTTCGTGCGGGATGTGTTGCCAGATTTCTTCCGTCACGAACGGGATGTACGGATGCAGCATGCGCAGGCACTGATCCAGCACATAGGTCAGAACATGCCGCGTGCGTGACTTGGCCGCTTCGTCCTCGCCGTACAGCGCGATCTTGCTGATCTCGATGTACCAGTCCGCGTACTCCCCCCACAGAAAATCGTATATCTGGCGGCCTGCTTCGCCATACAGGTAGTTATCGAACAGACGGTTGACGCTCTCGATCAGGTGGTGCAGGCGGCTCAGAATCCAGCGATCGGGCAATGTCAACCCCTCCGGTGAGGGTGCTCCGGTCGGCTCTTCGCCGTCCAGATTGCTCACCAGAAAGCGGGCTGCGTTCCAGATTTTGTTGGCGAAGTTGCGGTTCCCCGCAATGCGGCTGATCGCCAGATTCATGTCATTACCCGGCGACGATCCGGTCAGCAGCGTGAAGCGCAGGGCATCCGTCCCGTACTCATCCATCACCTCGATGGGATCGATCACGTTGCCCTTTGTCTTGCTCATCTTCTGGCCGTGCTCGTCTCTGACAAGCCCGTGCAGATACACCGTTCGGAACGGAACCTGTCCGGTGAAAGAGAGGCCCATCATCACCATCCGCGCCACCCAGAAGAAGAGGATGTCGTACCCCGTCTCCATGATGGTGGTGGGATAGTAGCGCCGGTAGTCGGGCGTATCTTCAGGCCAGCCGAGCGTGCTGAACGGCCACAGCCCGGAGCTAAACCACGTATCCAGCACGTCGGGGTCCTGCTCGATGCGGGGCGAGCCGCACGCTTCGCACCCCGTTGGATCCTCGCGGGCCACTGTGATGTGTCCGCAGTCGTCACAGTACCAGGCCGGGATGCGGTGTCCCCACCACAACTGGCGGCTGATGCACCAGGGGCGGATGTTCGTCAGCCAGTGCTCCCACACCTTGACGAAGCGCTCCGGGACGATGCGGAGCCGCCCATCGCGTACCGCCTGAAGCGCCTCCTGAGCCGGGCCGCTCACGTCGGCGAACCACTGGGTACTGACCATTGGCTCGATGGGCTCCCCCCCACGCTGGGAACGCGGCACGATGTGCTGATACGGCTCCGTCCTGATGGTCAGTCCGGCGGCCTCCATGTCGGCCCACAGCTTCTCGCGTGCCTCAAAGCGATCCAGCCCGGCATACGGCCCCGCGTTCTCGTTCAGCGTGGCGTCCTTGTTGAGAATGTTGATGATCGGCAGGTTGTGCCTCTGGCCGATCTCGTAGTCGTTCGGGTCGTGGCCGGGCGTGATCTTGAGAGCGCCCGTCCCGAACTCGCGATCCACGTACTCATCCGCGATCACCGGGATTTCCCGGTTCAGGATGGGAACGAGCACCGTCTTGCCGATGAATTGCCGATATCGCTCATCCTCCGGGTGGACGGCCACCGCCGTGTCGCCGAGGATCGTCTCCGGGCGTGTCGTCGCCACCGGGATGTACTCGTCGCTGTCCTTGAGCGGGTACTTGAAGTAATAGAGCGTCCCCTCTTCCTCGACGTGCTCCACCTCCAGATCGCTGACGGCGGTCTGCAGGCCCGGCGACCAGTTGATCATATACGTGCCCCGGTAGATCAACCCTTCCTCGTACCAGCGCACGAAGGCTTCGCGCACCGCGCGGCTCAGCCCTTCGTCCAGCGTGAAGCGCTCCCGATCCCAGTCGCAGCTCGCGCCGAGCCGTCGCAACTGCTCCGTGATACGCCGCCCGTACTTCTCTTTCCACTCCCAGGTGCGCCGCAGGAATTCCTCACGCCCGATCTCCTGACGGCTGGTTCCCTCGCTCTCCAGCATCTTTTCAACCTGAAGCTGGGTGGCGATACCGGCGTGGTCCGTCCCCGGAACCCAGAGAGCGGCGTATCCCTTCATGCGGGCGTGCCGGATCATCAGGTCCTCGATGGCGACAAAGAGGGCATGCCCCTGATGAAGCGCACCGGTCACGTTGGGCGGGGGGATGCTGATCACAAACGGCTCGGCGTCAGGCCCCGCGATCTCCGGCTTAAACCAGCCGCTCTCCTCCCACCATCTGTACAGCCGCTGCTCGGTTGATCTGAAATCATACGTTTTGGGCATTTGCTTTCGCGTTTTGGTTTCCATCTTCCTCCTCTAAACCCTCCTTTTCAGCCGATGAGTTCTCACGATAACAAAAAGCCCCCTCCGTCTAAGGACGAAAGGGGCGAAAAAACCTTCGCGGTACCACCTTAGTTCTGCCCGATAGAGTTCCCCTTCCGGGATATACCGGGGCAGGGGGCCGTCAGGCAGCACTCTGGCGCGGTAACGGGCGCAACCCGGCGCGCACCTACTGGCCTCCGGGAAGGGGCGTTCAGTGCGTCGGCTCGTGAGCGACCTTCGGCGGGTGCGGCAGCGGGGGCTTCCAGCCTCTGGCCCGTCCTTCTCTATCTGGCGCAGATGAGCGGCTCCGTCGGGGAACCA
>DRKO01000205.1 GCA_011051745.1 Chloroflexota bacterium
AGCGTGATCGTACACCGTCGGACCGCAGACATACATCCTGAGCTGCCCCTCAACCAGAGGCACAAACTCTTCCTTGCGGCGCGTCAGTCGGTTGTAGACTTGTAAAGCCATCTGGCAATGTCCTTGCTCGTTATGAAGTCCAGTTTATAGAGAAGTTCAAGGCACGGTCCCCCACTCACTGCCCTATTATAGCAAGCGCCCGCTCAACACGGCGAAGACACTCCTCCCGCCCCAGCAGATCGACGATATCGGAGAGGTGCGGCCCGGTGACCGAGCCGGTCAGTGCGGCCCGGATGGGAAACATCACCGTTCGGCCTCCCCATCCCTCCGCCTCCCTGAAACGTTTCCGCAGGTCGCGGAGCATTTCGGCGCTGTGGAGAGGCTCAGCAGGCCTGACGGTCAGCAACGCCTCCCGAAAGGCCCGCAGCACGGGAGAAGCCTGTTCGCTGTGGAGCGCCTCCCACGCCTCCGGCGTAAACTGATCGGGCCGCTCGGCTGGCACGAAGGCAAAGCGCACGGCAGGGACGACATCGTTCAGGGTGCTCAGCTCGTCCCGGACCAGACGAACCAGCCTCGCCAGCCAAGCCCGATCATATTGCCCCGCCTGAGGATATGCCGCCCTGATAAGCGGGAGGGTTTCCTGCAACAGACGTTCTTCCGCCAGACGGGCGATGTGCTGACGATTAAACCAGCGCAGCCGCTCCCCGTCAAAAGCGGAAGGGCTCTTTGATATGCGCTCCAGGCTGAACCGCTCCACCAGTTCGGGAGGGGTGAAGACCTCTTCCTCCGTGCCGGGATGCCAGCCGAGGAGCGCCAGATAGTTGATCAGCGCCTCCGGCAGATACCCTCCCTGCCGGTACGTGCTGGCGAGGAAGGCCGGATCGCGTTTCTTGAGCTTCTGCCCGCTGCGATCGGTGACGAGGGGAAGATGCACAAAGAGCGGCGGGGGCCAGCCAAGCGCCTCAAACATCAGGATATGGAGCGGAGTCGAGGGGATCCATTCCTCGCCACGCAGCACGTGCGTGATCCCCATCGCGTGATCGTCAACGACGGTCGCCAGATGGTAAGTCGGGAAGCCATCCGACTTGATCAGGACGATGTCCTCAGGCAGCCGATCATAGCGGAAGGTAACATCGCCCCGGATCAGGTCGTGGAACGTCAGAGTGCCCCGGCGGGGTGTTCTCAGGCGGACGATCTCCGGCTCCTCCGCCGGACGGTAGGCGCGCCCGTCCGCCACCAGCCTCTCGACCGCCTGATGATAAAGCTCCAGACGCTCTGACTGGCGATACGGAGCATGAGGGCCGCCCACGTCCGGGCCTTCGTCCCAGTCAAGGCCAAGCCAGCGTAGCAGGTCGAGCATCTGCCGCTCGGATTCAGCGTCGTACCGCTTCCGGTCGGTGTCATCTATGCGCAAAATAAAGCGCCCGCCGGTGGCGCGCGCCAGTAACCAGTTAAAAAGGGCGGTGCGCACGTTACCCAGATGGGGCGGCCCCGTAGGGCTGGGCGCAAAGCGCACAGTAGCCGTATCAGCCATGCGATCCCGTCTGCTCCGTATCGCTGGGACGGGCAAAGATCATGCGCCCTGCGGAAGTCTGAAGGACCTTCGTCACGGTAGCCTGAATGGTCTGGCTCATGTGGCGGCGCCCCCCTTCGACGACGACCATCGTCCCATCGTCCAGATAGCCCACACCCTGGCCCAGTTCCTTCCCTTCCTGAATGATCTGTATCTCCATCTCTTCGCCGGGAAGGTAGACCGTCTTCACCGCGTTTGCCAGCTCGTTGATGTTCAGGACGACAACGCCCTGTAGCTCCGCCACGCGGTTCAGGTTGAAGTCGTTGGTGACGATGGCACAGCCCAGCTTCTTGGCGAGCAGGACGAGCTTTTCGTCAACGTCGTCTGCTTCCTCCACATCCATATCGGTGATGCGCACCGGGACGGCGGACTCCTTTTGCAGGCGATTCAGCATGTCCAGCCCCCGGCGCCCACGATTGCGGCGCAGCACATCCGAGGAGTCGGCGATATGCTGGAGCTCGTTCAGCACGAAACGCGGCACGACCATCGGCCCCATGATGAAGCCGGTCTGGCTGATGTCAGCGATGCGCCCATCAATGATCACGCTGGTATCCAGAAGGACCTGCCGGCTGGGCGTCAGGCTGCCCTCTTCGCTCCCCCCGAAATAGGCCGGTATATGCCCCTGAAAAAGCTCGAAGACATCCCGCCGCCGCATGGCGAAGATAGATGTCCCGAAATAGCCGAAGACGATGGCCGCCACGACGGGGAGAATGGCGTTGTAGGGCGGGGGCAGCAGGGAGAGCGGCAGCGAAACCAGCGCAGCGATGATCAACCCGACGATCAGCCCGACCACACCGGCGACCAGTTGCTGGGCCGGAAGTTTGCTCAGGTAGTCGCGGATCAGGCGGGCGGGACGTGTGGTGAAGTAAGGGGTGAGAATAAGGCCGAACAGAGCGCCGATCAGCGAAGCGACCAGCGCCCAGACCTCCGGAGGGCTGTCTGCCAGCGTGGCAAGGCGCACGCCAAGCTTCAGGCCGCCGAACGCCAGCACCACCATTCCGATCAAGCGTAGGACAAATTCGAAACTCATTTGATCCCTCTATCGAGTTCCCCCCGGGATGGCATACCTGCTTCGCCCCACCGGCTCCCGAACGGTGATCAACGTGGCGGGGGAGCCTCAAAGGGCCTTCTCTCTTTGTTGCGCTTCGATCTCTGGATACCGGTCAGGCCTGACTGGGTGCCAAGAGGGGATTCAAAAAAGAATA
>DRKO01000206.1 GCA_011051745.1 Chloroflexota bacterium
CAGAAAGCGTTCCTCGATCACGGGGCGGTACAGTGCGGGTTCTGCACTCCGGGCCTGATCATGACGGCCAAAGCCCTGATTGACGAAAACCCCGACCCGGACGAGCAGGACATCAAGATCGCCCTGAAGGATACGCTCTGCCGATGCACGGGGTACGTGAGCGTGATCCACGCGATCAAATCGGCGGCCAGCGAGATTCGAGGGGAAGGGCCGATCCCCTGGCACCGACCGGAGACGATGGAGCCGCTCCGCGTGGTCGGCCAGCCGCTCCCGCGCCCTGAGGAGATGGACAAGGTCACCGGACGGGCACGTTATGCGGACGACTACGTTTTTCCGGGAATGCTCTACGGGCGCACATTGCGAAGCGCCTATCCCCATGCCCGGATTCTGAACATTGACACCAGCGAGGCCGAGGCGCTTCCCGGCGTCCACGCCGTGCTGACGTACAAAGACATCCCCGGCGAGAACATTCACGGGCTGATCTACGACGACTGGCCCTGTCTGGCGGAGGGTAAAGTCCGCTATATGGGCGATCCGGTGGCGATTGTGGCGGCAGAGACGCCGGATATCGCCGCCGAGGCGCTGGAGCGGATCAAAGTCGAGTATGAGCCGCTGCCCGTTGTGGGCGATCCAGTGTACGCCCGCAGTGAAGGCGCGCCCCTCATTCATGAGGAATGGAAGACGGGCAATCTGCTCAAGCATATCAAAGTGCGGCATGGCGACATCGAGAAGGGATTCGAAGAAGCGGACGTTGTTGTCGAGCGCACCTATCACACCCCCACGACGGAACACGCCTTCCTTGAGCCAGAGTGCTCAATCGGCGTCCCGGCCGGGTTCGATGAGGAGCATCAGAAGCTCACCGTCTACGTTGGCTCCCAGATTCCGTACGCCGATCGCCATCAGGTGGCCCGCATTCTGGGCGTGCCGGAGGATCAGGTACGCATCCGGGGCACACTGATCGGGGGTGGGTTCGGCGGCAAGGAGGACCTAGCAGCACAGGCTCATGTGGCTCTGCTGGCCCAGGCCACAGGTCGCCCGGTCAAGATGCTTTACTCGCGTCGGGAATCACTCATCTTCCACCCCAAACGCCACGCGACGATCATCACCATCAGGGTTGGGGCGAAGCGAGACGGCACGCTGACCGCCATTAAGGCGGAACTGTACGGCGACGGCGGGGCCTACGCCTCGCTGAGCGACAAGGTGATGACCCGCGCCACCACCCACGCCACCGGCCCCTACGTCGTCCCGAACGCCCGCATTGACTGCTACGCAATGTACACCAACAACCCGCCCTCAGGTGCATTCCGGGGCTTCGGCGTGACGCAGTCCGCTTTCGCCGTCGAGAGCACCATGGATATTCTGGCCGAGGAACTGGGCATGGACCCGGTCGAGCTGCGCCTGAAGAACGCTCAGCGCGTCGGCGCGACGACGGCGACCGGACAGGTGCTCCGGGAGAGCGTCGGCCTGATCGAGACGCTCAGGCGGGTGCAGGCGGAGATGCTCAAAAACGGGACGTTCCGCTGGGGCTGGCGCGAGGGGAATAAGGCCTACGGCTGGGGCGTGGCCTGCTCCTACAAGAACACCGGTCTGGGCGGCGGCGCACCCGACAAGGCAGCCGTCGAGGTCGAGGCGTTCGAGGACGGCACGGTCGAGGCCCGCACCTCCTCAGCCGACATGGGGCAGGGTCTCTCCGCCGTTGTGGCGCAGTGTACCGCCGAGGAACTCGGCCTGCCCTATGACAGGGTGCGAGTGTTGCTCTCTGACACCGATCTGACGCCGGACGGCGGCCCGACGACCGCCTCGCGCCAGACGTTCGTAACGGGTAACGCGGCCCGTCTGGCAGCTGGGGCACTCCGCGAAGCGCTGCGTTCTGTGGCTGCTGAATACCACAATGTGCCGCCCGATCAGATTCGCTTCGAGGAGGGTCTGATACGTTATAACGGTCAGGCCACGCCTCTGGGTGAGGTCGTCAGATGGATGCACGAGCACGGGCTGGAGTCAAAGGCCACATACGAGTACTGGGCTCCTGAGACAAAGCCCCTCGGCGAGGGCGGCGATATGCACTTTGCCTTCTCCTACGCCACGCAGGCGGCGCTGGTCAAGGTTGATCTGGAGACGGGCGAGGTGCACGTCCTGAAGGTGGTGACGGCGACGGACGTCGGACGCGCCATCAACCCCCGGAACCTTATGGGGCAGCTTGAGGGTGGGGTCGTGATGGCGATGGGCAACTGCCTGACCGAGGAGTACATCGTCGAGGACGGCGTGCCCTGGACGACACTGCTGGCCCGTTACAAGATACCGAGTATCAAGTATACCCCGCAGATCATCTCCCACATTGTGGAGGAACCGGTCTCGACGGGGCCTTACGGGGCGAAGGGTGTAGGGGAGATATCCTCTATCAACACCACCCCGGCGATCTGCAATGCGATCTACAACGCCACCGGCGTGCGTGTCTACAGCATCCCGGTTGATCAGGACGCACTGCTGCGCGCGCTGAAAGCGGGCGCGAAGGAGGTCACGACCACCTGGCACGACGTGCGCTGATCACCCCCGCAGGTGAGTCCCTCCGCACTCCCGACAGCCGGAACCGGCCTGTCGGGAGTGTTTTTTGCGGGGCGCACAACGGTGAGAGAAAAGAGCTCGCTTCCTCTCTTAACGGCACCAGCCCATGCCGAGGAGCCGGGGGTCGGCCAGCAGAGGGATGGTGCAGGTCAGGAACGTGGTAGCCAGCACCGGCAACGCCAGAATGGCAACAAGTATCCCCAGCCCGCGCGATTGTTCGCTGGGACCCATCCCTCCGATGACGATGGGGATCGCAAACATCACAACACGCGCCAGAAAGACGAAAAGCTCTGATAACCCCAGCAGGTTGACGTACAGGTCGGCAGTGGTGAGCAGCGCCAGCACCGCCAGCATGAACAGAAAGAGTATTGGGGCCTGCTCCCCTGACATGGAGAGTATCAGCACGGCCCCCAGAATGATCAGATAATGCAGGATGCTTGTCCAGTGTAGCGGCGCGAGCGGCACAAACTGCGAAAGCTCGATATTGGGAATGGCAGGCATTTATCCCCTCCAGCGTCTGCTTGAGTAGCTCCCGTTAAGCGCCCCGTAAGCGGGCTCCTGTTTATATACCTTGAAAGCCGCCGTAAAGCAATGAGGGACCGGAGGAAAAAGCAAAGCTCCCGGTCGGGTGTGAGGGGGAAAAACCCGCCGGGAGCCTTCGCCAAAGGGAGGAGACAGCGATGGGCGTTATCTCGTCTCGATGCTATGTTACGCGATAAAGGGGGTAACCCCTAGTTACAAACTACATGCTCGCCATATGATCAATGTCACATCATGTGATGAAAATCACATACAGACTTTCATCTACCCGCCGGCTGGCAGCCTGAGCCGGTGTCCCGGCAGCACTTGCGCCCTTAGAACGCCCGTGCTATGCTGATGGTGTTGCTGGCCGTTAATCAGAAAGAGCGTGACGATGCTGGAATTCCACAAGCTGACCGGACAGGTCGAGTCGATGAGCGAATACCTGGCCGGGCAGGAGCAGAGCCTGGAGGACAAACTGGAGCTGGCGCTCACGCTCCTGAACGACTATGCGGATGAGAAGGCCCTTCCCCGCATCCGGGAGCGTGTGCAGGAGGCCATAGAGCGGGATGCCGGATACCGGGGAGCCAGCCCTCTGGATGAACCGCTGGGGGGCACTTACGGACCTGCGCCACTGCCGGAGAGGGCGACCCTTGTGGCAACGGATGGCTCGCAGATTTACCCCCGGCGTCATCGCGAGCCTTCCTACTACCTGATCAACATCGGCACGATGGTGATCCATCATGGCAGCGGCGAAGCGCCGGAGGTGTTCAGCGAGCCGTACCTGTTCTATGAGCAGGAATACCTTTACCTTCAGGACGAGGGGCTGACCCCCAACGCCGTCATTGACGCGCGGCGCACCATTTATGAGATGACAGCCCTGACAGAGCATACCTGGTTATGCCGCGACCGGGCACGCCCTCTGGTGGCCCTGCTGGATAACCCCCTGCTCTTTTTCATGAGCATCGAGGTTCCCGAACGCCGCCAGCTACGTGACATCTACTTCAGTTCGATGAACAATCTGCTGGAGATCGGGGCCGGGCTGGCCGGATACATAGATAAGCCGGATAGCACGTTCATCGTGCGGCTGCTGCATCTGCTGAGCCTGCCGGAGGACGCGATCACGCGCGGGGCGCTGGCTACCAGCGGCTCGCTGGAGGGCCTGCGGGATATTCAGGTCTTCAGCACGCTCCTGAAGCCGGGCTGGCGGACAGCGCTCCTCGTCCAGATGTCGCCCCAGAATAAGCAGTTTCGCCAGCAGGGAAGCGAGATGCACGAGATCGCCTTCTTCTATCTCAACGTTGCCGCTCAGGGCGAGCGGGCCAGGCTGGCGCGGATCGAGATTCCTATGTGGGTGGTACGCGACCGGACGCTGGTCGCCGAGATGCAGGCATTGATTTACCACCAGTGCCAGCAGCTTACCAAGCGATACCCGTATATCCTGACGCGGGCCGACGAACTGGCCGTTGTCAAAGGCGATGAGGCCCGTCAGCTCGACCGGATGATCCGGGTGGCGATGGTGCAACACGGGATGCACGCTGAAGAGAGCGAGAAACAGGCTACCAAGAAGATCGCTCGCGGGCGGAAAACACGTTTCGAGGTCGGCTGAGGAGTAGAAAGCAGGAGGAACAAGTAATGGCTAATGCCGTGGATGAACCGATCGGGCGGGTGCTGCGGGCCAGCACTCAGGGCTTCTCCGCCGGAGCCAGGGTTCACCAGATTGACACGCTTGCATTCGGGATGCTTGTCCGCGCCCAGCCGCGCAACGAGGAGGCGCAGGGCGCCGTTTACGGGCTTCTGTATGACATCCACATTGATGACGACCCGCTGGTGCGGGAACTGGTTCTGGCGGATACAACCAGCGAGGAGATGATCCGGGATCAGCATTATCACCGCCTCGTTCCGGTCGAGATGAGCATCCTGTCAATCGGGTTCCGTGCCTACGACGGTCAGATACGCCATGCGCTGCCCCCGCGTCCTCCCCTGAGCCTCGACCCTGTTTATGTATGCAGTTCGGAGGAGATTCGCGAGGTGACCAGCCGCTTCGACTATTTCCGTCTGGTGCTTACGTCTCAGGTTCCCTCCGAGCAACTGCTGGCCGCCAATCTACTCATAGCGGCGGGCACACTTCCTGAGAATGAACAGTACGATTTTCTGGTGCGGGCCGGTCGCGAGGTTGCCCGCCTTCTGGGCGGCGACATGGCGCGGCTGGACAACCTGCTCCGGCTGATCTATCCCTCGACGCAGTAAAGCGATGGCTTGAGGTTTAACCACTATGACAAAGAAACGTGTGAATGAGTTAGACGAGTTCTTCGGCGTTCGTGCCCCGCGCCTGGGCGTGGTGACGGGGGGATCGCTCAGCCGGGGGCTGGATGTCAAGCTGGACCCTGAGACGGATATCGAGCGGCTGGCCGTGGGGCGGTATGTGGTCGTGCACGGGCGCGACCGGCGATACTTCAGCATGATCACCGACATCGGTCTCGGCAATACGAATCCCCAGATTGCCAGCACGCCCCCCGATATGTCAAACCCCTTTCTGGCGGATGTGTACACCGGCTCGACGGCTTTCGGCATGATGCACATCGCACCGATGCTGACGATCGGGGAGGGCGGGGTCGGACCGGTGCGCACCATTCCCCCGCACTTTCAGGACGTGCTGGAGGCAACCGAGCAGGACATCAACGATGTGTTCGGCGATGAGGATGAGACGCACTTCAACATCGGCGCCCCGCTTGAGCTGGAGAACACCCAGATCAACGTAGACCTCAAACGGCTGACCGAACGCTCGGTGGGAGTTTTCGGCAAGAGCGGCACGGGTAAGAGCTTCCTGACGCGCATCCTGCTGGCCGGTGTGATCGCGCGGCGGGCCGCCGTGACACTGATCTTCGACATGCACAACGATTATGGCTGGGAGGTCTTTACCGAAGACGGCAGCAAGGTGAAGGGGCTCAGACAGCTTTTCCCCTCCCGTGTGGCGATCTTCACGCTGGATGAGGAGTCCTCGCGGCGGCGGAATGCCACCTATGATTTCGTGGTACAACTGGCCTACAACGACATCGAGCCGGAGGACCTGGCCGCTCTGCGCCAGACGATGGATCTCTCCGACACAATGCTGGATGCTGCCTACACGCTGCGCCGCATCTGGGGAAGGGGCTGGATTCAGCAGTTGTTGACCGCCGAGCCAGAAGTGATCGAGGACCTCCTCGACACAACGACCATCAACGGCCCTTCCCTCACAGCCCTGATACGCCGCCTGGAGCGCTTCAAGCGCTTTGGTTTCCTCGTGCCGCAGACGAAGGATGACTCCGTGCAGGCGATCCTGAACTACCTGGACAATGGAATGAGCATCGTGCTGGAGTTCGGGAGGTACGGGAATGCGCTGGAAGCCTATATCCTCGTCGCGAACTACCTGACGCGCCGCATCCGCCAGCGCTACGTCGAGCGCGTGGAGGCCTCCTACGGCGACGAGAGGCAGCTTCCACCGCAGCTTATGATCACCATCGAGGAGGCTCACAAGTTCCTCGACCCCCAGATCGCCCGTCAGACGATCTTCGGAACCATCGCCCGTGAGTTGCGGAAGTACCGGGTGACGCTTCTGGTGGTGGATCAGCGGCCCAGCGCAATTGATGAAGAGGTCATGTCCCAGATCGGGACGCGCGTCACTGCCCTGCTGGACAATGAGCGCGATATCAACGCGGTGCTGATGGGCATCAGCGGGGCGCAGGGCCTGCGGGAAGTGCTGTCCCGCCTCGATACGCGCCAGCAGGCGATTGTGCTCGGCCACGCCGTCCCGATGCCGGTGGTGATCAGGACGCGCTCTTACGACGAGGCCTTCTACGCGGCGATGGGAGCCGCGCTGGAGGGTAAGAAACTGCGCCGGGCAGCCCGGAAAGGCAGCCGGGCCCTTTACGGCGAGGATGAATTCGAAGGCTTCGACTGACGCGCCGCCTCCGCAGCCCCGCCGGCCTGCCACAGGGAACCGATGGCCCCCCACCGCCTGAGCCTCCGGTCTGCATCACCTCAGGCGAACGGGTCACCACCTAATAGCGCCGTAGATTCGACCCGCTTCCCGCCCCCCCCAATTTTGAGGGTGGCAGGGGCGGGTCTGCAACTTACGAACTGCCCCGCGCGTAGGAGATCATGGTTGATAAATAGCCGATAATACAACATTCTCAGGAGGTGAGAGGGGCTATGTCCACAGGTAAACGATGGACTCTGGCTGTTGCTGGAGGGTTGATCGCGCTGGCGCTGGCGTTGCTGGTGATCTCTCCGGTCTTCGCAGCCGAGACGTATCAGGACGACGAGATTGTCATTGACGAGGACGTTTACGACGACGTTTACGCCATCGGCAGCGATATCATCGTTGACGCAACTGTTGATGGCGACGTGGTGGCTTTCGGCAGAACGCTGACCATCAACGGAACCGTCACCGGCGACGTGATGTTTTTCGGCTCCGCTCTTCTCATCAACGGAACCGTTGAGGACGACGTTCGCGCTGCGGGAGCACTTCTCCATATCGCCGGGGACGGTGTTGTCGAGGGTGACTTCATGGGAGCTTCAGCCACTCTGGAGATGGAGCCGGGCAGCCGCATCGGCGGGGATGTTCTCTATGGTGGCGGGCAGGCAGTCCTGCATGACGTAGACGGCAACGTCTACGTCTCGACGGGAGGCGTCCAGTTTAACGGCGTCGTTGGCGGGGACGTGAACGCCGAGGTTGAGGCTCCGGGGCAATCCGCGCCTTTCGACTGGACAGCCCTTATGCGGGGTATGCAGCCTCCGGGGGAACAGGCGTTACCTTCTGTTACCCAGATTCCTTCTGGCATCTCCTTCGGCGAGGGGGCCCGCATCGAGGGTGACCTGTCCTACGCATCGCCGGAGGCCAGCGAGGGGGTGGAGCAGATCGTCTCTGGAAGTGTAGAGTTCACCCAACGGCTTCAGGAGGAAGGCGAACAGGAACGCCGCCCCATATCCGGCTGGGTGCGCTTCATCGGGCGCTTCGTGGGCATCTTTGTTGTAGCCCTCCTTCTGGGCGTGCTCCTTCAGCAACTCGCCCCGGAGTTCCTGCACGGTGTGTACACAACGTTTAAAGAACGTCCCCTTGCCAGCCTGGGGGCCGGTGTGCTGGGGTATGTGGTCTACTTCCTGCTGGCCGGTCTCATGCTCGTGGCGGCGATCCTTGTGCTCTTCGTCCTGCCTGCCACCGGCATAAACGCCCCGCTGTTCCGGGGGATCACTCTGGCCGGAATGAGCCTGCAGGTAGCCTTCGCGCTCTTCACCCGCTGGCTCCCCGTTGTCCTCCTCGGCCTGCTGATCGGCCCGCCCGCGTACCGCCTGATCAACAAAGAGGAGAAGATCGCTCCGTTCTGGTCTCTGGCCGTCGGGTTGCTGATTGTCAGCCTGGTGCTGGCGATCCCCATTTTGGGGCGCTTCCTCCTTGCGCTGCTGGCCGGTATTCTCGGTCTGGGGGCTGTGATCCTCTACCTGTGGGCAAAAAGGCAGAGCGGCCAGTCCGAGGCGCCTCCGGTGGAAGCTCCTGCGCCGGGCAGGTAAGCAGGTAAAAGTCAGCGGGGGGCTGCTCCCCCCGTTC
>DRKO01000207.1 GCA_011051745.1 Chloroflexota bacterium
ATGGCTCATTGAAGGGAGTCGATTTAGGGCTTGCCAGTCTGGAGGGAGCTATCTTAATAGAGGCTAATCTAGAAAGAGCCACGCTAAGCCATGCTGACCTTCAAAACACAGCCTTGCAACGTGCCAATTTGCAAGAGGCCGTCTTGGGGGCCACGAACCTGCAGGGAGCTTCCCTGTGGAACGCCAACTTGCAAGGAGCGCTTCTATGGAGTGCTGACCTTCAGGGAGCCGATCTGATAGGTGCCAATTTGCGAGAGGCAGGTTTGATAAGCGCCAATCTACACGGAGTCAAGAACATGACCATAGGCCAGCTTCGGGAAGCTGCGCAGGCCTCCTTAAAGGGAGCCACCCTGCCCGACGGAACCACCCTCCCCGATGATGACACATGGGAAGAGGCCTTCGAGGCGTGGTGTGAGACAGTTGAGACCGACAAAGAGGGGTTCATCAAGGTTAAGGACTGAGGGCACGAAAGCCGGAACGGGCAGAGGGGGCGCGTGGGTGCGCCCCCTCTGAATGATTCGGGAATGGCGAAAACCCCGCCGGCCCTTTACCGCCTGCCGATCTCTTTCTTGACCTCGGCGATAAGCTGCGTGATCGGAATCTCACGCGGGCAGGCCATTGTACAGTTGTAGATCGTGCGGCAGCGCCAGACGCCGTTCTCCTCGCTCAGGATCGCCAGCCGCTCGCTGGCGGCCTGATCGCGGCTGTCGAAGATGAAGCGGTGTGCCTGAACGATGGCCGCCGGGCCGAGGTAGGTCTCGTTGGCCCAGAAGGAGGGGCACGACGTGGTGCAGGCCGCGCACAGGATGCACTTGGTGCTCTCGTCGAAGATGGCCCGCTCCTCCGGGGATTGCAGACGCTCACGCTCCGGCGGCTCCTCATCGTTGATGAAGTAGGGCATCACCGTGCGATAGTGCTCGAAGAAGGTATCCATGTCAACGATCAGGTCTTTGATGACCGGCAGGCCGAGGATCGGCTCAACCTGGATGCGCCCCTTCGCGCCCTTGACGAAGTCCTTGACAAGCGCCTTACAGGCCAGCAGGTTCATCCCGTTGATCCGCATCGCGTCCGAGCCGCAGACGCCATGAGCGCACGAACGGCGGAAGGAAAGCGTCCCGTCAATCTCCCACTTCACGCGGTGCAGCAGATCAAGCACGCGGTCGGTGCGCTCGACGTTCTCAAGTGTATACTCCGCCCAGTAGGGCTTTTCGTCCACCTCAGGGTTGTAGCGCCGTATACGCAGTGTGATTTCCATCAGTACACCCGCTCTTTCGGTTGATACTTGGTGATCACCACCGGCTTATACTTGAGTTCGATCCCACCGTCGGGCTTCTGGTAAGCGAGCGTGTGCTTCAACCAGTTGACATCATCCCGCTTGGGGTAGTCATCGCGGGAATGCGCACCCCGGCTTTCCTTGCGGGCCAGCGCCGAAACCGCCGTCACCTCGGCTATATCGAGCAGCGCGCCCAGTTCCCACGCCTCGAGCAGATCGTAGTTAAAGACGTTGCCCCGATCGTCAACGTGGAGATCGGTCGCGTAGCGCTCCTTGAGCTCGCGAATCTCCTCGACGGCCTTCGCCATGCCCTCCTCCAGCCGGAAGACGCCGACATAATCGGACATCACCTCCTGCATCTCCGCCCGCAGATCGGCGACGCGCGTCTTGCCGCTGGCATTGCGCAGGCGCTCCAGTTCGGCCTCGACCTCACCCGCCGGGTTCTCCGGCAGGGGCACGAAATCGGCCTGTTTGCAGTACTCGACCATGGCCTGCCCCCCCCGCCGCCCGAAGACGATCAGGTCGGTGAGAGAGTTGGTTCCCAGACGGTTCGCGCCGTGCACCGAGACGCAGGCGCACTCACCGGCTGCGTAGAGGCCCGGCAGCACGGTGTTGTTTTCGTCAATCACCACCTCGCCATGAATGTTGGTTGGGATGCCGCCCATCCCGTAGTGAGCGGTCGGCTGGACGGGCATCGGCTCTTCGACCGGATCGATGCCGATATACGTCCGGCAGAAGTCGAGGATATCGGGGAGCTTGCTCTCGACATACTCCCGGTCGATCCGCCGGTCGCTGCCTTCCTCAGCAAAGTATTTGTTGACCGTCTCAGGCCGGATGTCGAGGTGGACGTAGCCCTTCCCGTTGATGCCGCGCCCCTCCTTGATCTCCAGATAGATCGCGCGGGAGACGACATCCCGGCTGGCGAGGTCTTTAATCGAGGGCGCGTAACGCTCCATGAAGCGCTCGCCCTTATCGTTGAGCAGGACGCCGCCCTCGCCGCGCACCCCCTCGGTGATCAGGATGCCGAGGCGGTAGATTCCGGTCGGGTGGAACTGGAAGAATTCCATATCTTCCAGTGGGATACCGCGCCGGAACAGGATGGCGTTTCCGTCGCCGGTCAGCGTGTGGGCATTGCTGGTGATCTGCCACACCTTGCCCCAGCCGCCGGTGGCGAACAGGATCGCCTTGGCGTGGAAAACATGGACCTCGCCCGTCCCGATCTCGACCGCCACGACGCCTGCCGGACGCCCGTCGTTCATGATCAGGTCCACAACGTGGAACTCGTCGAAGAAGTTCACGTTGTTCTTGATGCACTGCTGGTAGAGCGTCTGGAGGATCATGTGGCCGGTGCGGTCGGCAGCGTGGCAGGCCCGCCGGACGGGCCGCCCGGTCTCATTGTTGGTGTGTCCGCCGAAGGGGCGCTGGGAGATTTTGCCCTCCGGTGTCCGGTCGAAGGGCAGGCCCATGTGCTCCAGCTCGATCACCGCCTCGATCGCTTCCTGACAGAACAGATCAACGGCATCCTGATCGGCCAGATAGTCAGACCCCTTGACGGTGTCGAAGGCGTGCCACTCCCAGTGATCTTCTTCGTGGTTACCGAGCGCCGCGCCGATGCCTCCCTGCGCCGCGCCGGTGTGTGAGCGAGTGGGATACAGCTTGCTGATAACGGCGGTCTTGATCTCTCGTGAGGCATAGAGGGCAGCCATCAGACCCGCGCCCCCTGCCCCCACGATGACTGCATCAAACTGATGTACTTTCATGGTGCTCATCTTCCACTAGATATCCGGGCCTCAGGGGAGGTTCGCCAGTGCTTCGGGGATCGGCGTTCCGATCAGGGCGATGCTCCCCAGCGCCAGAACCAGAATCAGGAACAGGGCCGCGCCGTAGTTGAGCACACGATTGGCAGTCCTGTTGTGCACATAGTCGTTGATCACGGTGCGCAGCCCGTTGAAGCCGTGCAGTCCGGCGAACCAGAGCAGGAAAGCATCGTAGAGTCGCCAGCCGAGGTACGCCCAGCGCGTCTCGACCACCCACTGATAATCAATCGTCGCCACGCTGTTGATCAGGTGAACAATCGCCAGATGTCCGAAGACCAGCGGGATGATCAGCACCCCGGAGAGGCGCATATATCGCCAGGCGAGCGTTTCAAAACGGTTGTAGGACGGTGTTCCGGTCATATTCAGCCCTCCATCTCAGCGGGCAGCGACGCCGGTCGCCGACCAGGCATTGATGATATGCCCCATCATGATCACGAAGGCCGGGGCGTAGAGAACGGCGGTCAACACAAACGCCGCCAGCGTTAACTCACGCTGACGGGCCCACAGGCGGGGCTTCCAGTCCATCAGCGCGACCCGCAGGCCGTTGACCCCGTGGTAGATGACGGCCAGCACGAGGAAAAGCTCGCCGATCAGGAACGGGCGGGAGCGGTAGAGGGCAATGGCATGCTCGTATCCTGCCGGCCAGAAGTAGACCCATGAGGTATCAATGACGTGGATAACAAAGAAGAGCAGCGTTCCCAGACCGGCCAGCCGGTGGCCGATCCAGGCCAGTTGTCCCTCCTTGCCCCTGTAACGCAGGACCTCACGGACAGTCATGACGAGTGTACTCATAGTCTATCCTTTCAAGAGGCTCTTGTTGCTGGACATAGAACGACGTACACAGCGTATACCCCTGCCGGGGAGTACGCTACCGATGCCCTGAACTGTGTTTGTGCAGACATAAGAGATATTCCACACGGGGCAGGGGCAATGCCTGCCGTTAGCTGGCCCAGGTGCGGCGTACCAGCGTGAACGACCATCCCCCCTCGTCCTGCCGGGTGATACGATACAGCCAGCCCCGGCTGACCAGCGGCCCGAAGAAGCAATCGAAGCCGACCAGCCCCTCCTCCTCGCCGGCGGAGAGGGCTCCCGGATAGGTGATGATGATGGACGCGCCCCGGCGGGCGGCTCCCTCCTTTCCAGAGGCCTCCGGCGAGGGAATATCCAGCGGCAGCAGAGTCGGCCCCTGAAAGTAGTACCGCCAGGAGCCCACAACCTCGGTCTCGCCGCCCTCTTTGAAGCCGGGCGGGGCATCGCCCGAATAGCGCCGCAGCGTGATCTTGCACTGCTCCGGCACGCGCCCTTCCCCGATGAAGGCGTCCAGAATCAGGTGTTCGATGGCGACCCGCACAACGAGGAACTGAACCAGATCATCATCGCTGGCATAAAGCTGACGGTGTGCCCAGTAGAGCGGCGTCAGGCGGTCGGGCGGGGGTTCGGGAACCTGATCGGGGGGAAGCATGAACTGGGCGGCCCGCTCGTCCATCAGGCCCAGCGCCCACTGGGCAGCGTCCCGCACGCGGACATCGTCATCCTCGCACAGGTCTTCCAGCCGGAGCCGCTCTGTTTCGGAGCTGATCACGCCCAGCGCCCGCGTGGCGATGGGGCGCAGACTGCGATCCTCCAGCAGGTCGAGAATGTCAGGGAGGACGTTAACGCGCCCGCAGCCCGCCAGCGCGATGATGGCCTCGTAGAGCGTGCGCTCGACGAGCGTCGGCATCGGCAGGAGCCG
>DRKO01000208.1 GCA_011051745.1 Chloroflexota bacterium
CGGCGTGCTCTGGAGGCTCTTCAATCCCCTGCATCTCACGCACGATGTACAGGGGGCGTCCTTTCACCTCATTATAAATCCGTCCCAGGTATTCACCAATGATCCCCAGGCTGATTAGCTGAACACTCCCCAGGAACAGGACGACAACCAGCGTTGTTGCCTGCCCCTCCAGGGGGCGGACTGCTGCGCGGGCGAAGATGCGCAGGTAAACGACTACCAGGATGGAGAACGCGCTCAGGAGGGCGATCCCGAACCCCAGGTAAGTCGCCAACTGAAGAGGGAAGTAGGAGAAACCGGTTACCCCGTCCCATGCAAGGCGCAGCATCTTCCGAAGAGGATATTTGGTTTCCCCTGCATGGCGCTTGTGGCGTCTGTATCTGATCCCTGTCTGTCGAAAGCCAACCCAGCTTACCATGCCCCGCACAAAGCGGTGTTGTTCTCGCATAGCGTGGACGGCGTCCACGACGCTCCGATCCATCAGCCGGAAGTCGCCCGTGTCGAGCGGTATATCCACATCGGTGATGCGGTAGAGCAGGCGGTAGAACAGCGATGCCGTCACTCGTTTGAACCAGCTCTCGCCTTCGCGCTCTGCTCGCACCGCGTAAACAACCTCGTAGCCCTCCCGCCATTTCTGGATCATCTCCGGGATGACTTCCGGCGGGTCCTGAAGGTCGGCGTCAATCAGGATGACGGCCTGCCCGCGTGCGTGATCCATACCGGCGGTCACGGCGATCTGGTGTCCGAAGTTGCGCGAGAAGTGAATGACGCGCACATGCCCAGGGTCTTCAGCGTACAGCGCATTCATCACGTCCGCTGAGCCGTCAGTGCTGCCGTCGTTGACCAGGATTAACTCCCAGGGGTCGCCCAGGTCGTTCATTACAGCACTGATGCGCCTGTACAGTTCACGCACGTTGGCAACTTCGTTATAAACCGGTGCGACAATCGAGAAAACAGGGGTCTCAGTCATATAGCTATGCCGGTAAACCTGCTCGGAATCTGCTGCCTATTGTACCCCTTCAGTTGCCAAAAATCTCACTGACAACGCGCTCGACATCATCAAGCCGGGGCTCAATGGTATAAGCCTGTCTGACCGATTTCTGAGCCGCCGCCACGTCCTTGAGGCCGTTCCCTGTGATCAGGGCCACGACCTGCTCTTCTTTGTCCATCATCCCCATCTCAGCAGCCTTGAGCAGCCCGGCGTAGGTTGCGGAGGCCGCTGGCTCGGCGAAGACGCCAGTTGCCCGTGCCAGCTTGGGGATGGCGGCCAGGATTTCCTCGTCCGTCACGGTCAGGTACGCGCCGCCCGTCTCCGTGACCGCGTTCATGGCCTTAACCCGATCACGGGGCAGGCCCGCCGAGATGCTGTCGGCGATGGTGTGAGCCTCGATGGGCGTCATCTCCGCCGGGTCAATGCCCTCTTTCCAGGCTTTGTACATGGCGGCGGATCCCTCCGCCTGAACGCCGATCAGGCGGGGCATATGATCGATCCATCCCAGGGCCAACAGGTCTTTCAATCCCTTGTGCACGCCGCTGATGATGTTGCCGTCGCCCACGCTGACGAAGATTCGGTCGGGGGCTTTGAACTTCCCCGGTTCTCCCGCCAGTTGTTCGCAGATTTCAAGGGAGACGGTTTTCTTCCCCTCGGCGGTGTAGGGATTGTAGCCGGTGTTGCGATTGTACCAGCCATAGCGCTCCGTGGCCTGCAGGCACAGGTCGAAGGCGTCATCATAAGTCCCTTTGACCAGCAGCACATGTGCGCCGTAAACCAGCAATTGCGTGACTTTGGCCTCCGGGGCGCTGGCAGGGACGAATATCACGGTTGGCATCTGGACGCTGGCCGCCAGCCCGGCCAGCGCGGCTGCCGCGTTGCCGGTGCTGGCAGCCGTGATCAGGGGATGACCTTCGGCCAGAGCCTTCGCGACGATGAGCGTGCTGGCCCGGTCTTTCAGCGAAGCCGTCGGATTACGACCATCGTCCTTGATCCACACCTCGCGCACACCGATCGTCTGTGCGACGTTGTCGGCTTTGTAGAGAGGCGTGTCGCCCACGACGAGCGGCGGAACAGGCGCGCCGTAGTCAATCGGCATGAAGGCTTTATACCGCCACGCGCCGGGGCCTTTCGGCCAGCCTTTGCGCTGCACGCGCTGGGCGATGCGCTCATAGTCGTAGAGCACATCAAGGTTTCCCCCATCCTTTGGGCAGACGTACTGCACCTCGTCGGGCTGGTAAACCTCCCCACAGATTGTACATTTGAGTCCGGTGACATGATCCATAGGTTACGCCTTTTCTGATTGAGTTTGGGTGACCAAGTCGGGAAACGCAGAACACGGGAGAGTTTCAGAGAAACCCCCGCCCCTCGTCAGTCTTCCAGGAACGCCTGTCCCAGTGCCTGCGGCGGCGCAACGCGCAACGCCCGCGCGAGAGGGCGTTGTAGTGGCTTGGGGGCGATGTCCACCAAGCGCTTGATCGCATTGCTCCCGACCAGCAGGAGGACACCGAGCATCAGCAACCATTGCAGGGTGTTGAACAGCACCACAGGCACTTCGGGGAAGGACTGTTGAAGCTGGGTTGCCAGCGTCTTTGTGACTCCGTACAGGACCGCGCCCAGCGCCCCCCGTACCGGTCGCCATCCGCCGAAGATCACAATGGCCAGCGCGATCCAGCCAATGCCCAGAATATGATTGTCACTCCAGCCGAGCTTGATGTCCAGCGAGTAGGCAGCGCCCGCCAGCCCGACCAGCGCTCCACCGATCGCGGTGTATGCATAGCGTATCTGGTTGACCTTCACACCGCGTACAAAAGCCGATTCGGGCCGCTCACCCACGCCGCGCATGCGCAGGCCGGGCTGTGTCCGGTACATCCACCACCAGCTAAACCCCACAATCACAAACGTGAGGTAGATCAGCAGGTCGTGCTCGAAGAAGATCGGCCCGATGATGGGGATGTCCCGCAGGAACGGGATCGGAAGATGCTTTACTGAGGGGCCGGGCATGCGGGTGTAGTTCTGCCCCAGGAAGTTCGCGATGTCGGCCAGCAACAGCGTTAGCACGAACCCGATCGCGACCTGATCCTGTTTCAACCGGATGCTGCCCCAGGCCACCAGCAGCGCCGCTGTCGCCCCGATGAGCGCCGCGCTCCCGAAGCCTATCAACACGGGCAACAGATCTCCGTCAATGCCACGCGTGGCTAACGCCTCACTCGATTTGAGCGCAACGACGAACCCTGACATGGCGGCCAGAAGCATCGTCCCGTCAAGCGAGAGGTTGATCACGCCCGCTCGCTCGGTGATCGTCTCCCCTGTGACGGCCAGCATGAGCGGGGCGCTCTGGGCGATCACAGAGGCCAGGAGCCGGATAATCTGCGCATCATTCATGTTGCAACTCCTCCGCCAGAGTTTGTTTCGGGCGGAACACGCGACGGTAGTCGCCGAACAGAAGCACAAACAGAACCAGCAATCCCTGAATGATACCGCTCAGCGAGGAGTGAAGCTGAGTCCGGAGCTGAACAATCGTGCCGCCGTTCAGCAGGGCTGAGAAGATCAGCGCGATGAGCAGTGTCCAGACCGGGCGCAGCCCGGCCAGCAGAACGATCAGGATCGCCAGGAAGCCGATCCCGCCGGAGATACTCTGCCGCAGGCTGTCGAACCAGCTCAGTACACGCACCGATCCGGCCAGTCCGGCCAACGCGCCCCCCAGCATCATCGCCATGATCGCTTCCCGCTCGCTGGAAATGCCCAGCAGGAACGCCGAGCGAAGGTTGTTGCCCAGCGCCTTCAGCTTAAGGCCCCAGAACGTCCCCCGCAGGGCGAGGCCGATCAGAAGCAGCAGGGCCAGCGCCAGCACCGCCGAAAGGGGGCTGAAGCGTGTGTTACCCAGCAACGGCAGAAGCGCGTGCTCCGGGAAGGGCACCGTCCCCCGGAATGACCCGCCCTCCGGTGGTTGCCAGGGGCCGGAGATCAGGTAATTCGTCGTGATGATCGCCAGGTTGTTTAGCGCCACTCCACCGAATATCTCGTGAACGCCACCTCGCACTTTGAGCACCGCTGCCAGCGCTGCCCAGAGTGCCCCCGCGCCCGCTGCCAGAAGGAGTTCCAGCGGGATGATCGCCCAGCCCGGTATATCCGGATAGACGGCGGCGACCTTTAGCGCCACCCAGCTTGAGGCAATCGCCCCCATGATCATCTGCCCTTCAACGCCGATGTTCCATAGCCCGGCGGTGAACGTTATCAGCAGGCCCGTGGCGCACAGCATAAGGGGGACCCAGAAAGCCAGCGTGCTGAACGTGCGATCGGAAGTGCCAAATGCGCCGTCGAACAGCGCCTGATAGGTGACGCCTGCGTCCGCTCCAACCAGGAGCACCAGGAGCGTGGTCGTCAGGAGTGCCAGCAGGATGGGGACGACCGGCCAGACGTTTTTTGTAACACGTTCACTCATGCTGCTCGCCTCCGATCAGGTGGCCGAGTTCCTCGACGGATGTCTCACTCGTCTGAACGATGCGGGACATCACCCCGCCGGAGAAGACGGCGATCCGGTCGCTCCGCTCGAGGATTTCATCCAGATCGGCGGAAATGAACATGATGGCTGTTCCCTCCTCCCGCCTCTGCTGGAAGAGCTCCCATATCCAGTTAGCCGATGTCACATCCAACCCCCGGGTGGGATGCTCCAGCAACAGTACCCGTAGCGGGCTGTTCAGGAGCGCCAGCATCGCACGCTGTTGATTACCTCCGGAGAGTTCCTCAACCAGTGTGTCGGGCTGGCCGATGATGTTGTAGCGCTGAATTCGCCGGTTGATCTCCTCGCGTGCCCGGTTCCAGTCTATGATGAAAGTGTGCTCCGGCGAGGCCAGCACCATGTGCTCAGTGAGCGTCAGCCCGGCTACCAATCCCTCCTCCAATCTTCCAGCAGGGACGTAGCCCCCGCCCCGTTGTTGGAACTCATGGTAAGGGGTTTGGCTGGTCCAGCTAATGAGGACGGAGCCGATCAGCCAGATCGTGCCCGCGATCAGGGCCGCCGCGGCGATTGACCCGGCCATCTCCAGCCCGCTCATCTGGCCGCTGCTAAACTGAATTGCTGCCCAGACGATGCGGAAAGCCAGAAACGCGAGGGCCAACCATGGCGTCCAGAAGAACGGCGAGCGTTTCCCCTCCAGTGGCTTGCCGTCCAGCAGAATGCGACCTTTGCGAGGCTGAAGTAAACCGGCGCAGGCCTGAAGCAACAGTCGCTGTCCGCTACCCTCCAGCCCAGCCAATCCCAGCACCTCGCCTTCGCGCAGTTCCAGATCGATCCCCTCGACCGTCAGACGATAGGTCTGGATGGTCGCGTCCTCTACCCGGAGGACCGTCTCCCCTGTCTGGAATGGAACGCGCTCTGAGCGCTTCAACTCCTGCCCGAACATCAGGCGTACAAGCTCGGTGTTGGGGCAGGGGATATCTTTGGTTCCCATCAGCTTCCCGCGCCGGAGCACAGCCACCTCATGGCAGAGTTCCTGAACCTCTTCCAGCTTGTGGGAAACAAGGATGATGGTTTTCTGTTCCTCGTTGACCAAGCGACGCATGGTGTTGAAGAGGATTTCCTTCTGCTCTGCGCTGATGCCTGTCGTCGGTTCGTCCAGGATCAGGAACTCCGCGCCCAGCGCCAGCAACCGCACCAGCTCGATCTGCTGGCGCTCACCCAGCGTGAGCGTCTCAACATGTACGCGGGGGTCAATGTGGAAACCAAAGCGCTCGCCCAGGCCGCGCAGTTCCTCCTCTGCTTTGGGGAAATCCAGCAGCAGGTTGTCGTCATACGCCAGCAGGTAGTTTTCGGAGACCAGCAACGGCGGGAAGTCCTGCGGGTCCTGATACAGCATCCCGATCCCCTTGCGAAGAGCATCCGAGGGGGAACTGAAAGAGACGGGCTGGCCGTCCAGCAGAATGGTTCCGCTGGTAGGGGCCTGATAGCCCGAGAGGATTTTCATCAGGGTGCTTTTCCCTGCCCCGTTCTCTCCCAGCAGACCGTAGATGCGCCCCGGCTCGAAAACCAGGCTGATCCCATCGTTGGCGCGTACTTCTCCGAAGTACTTTCGAATGTCCTGTAGTTCTATATGCATACGTCGTTCTCTGTGTGTGGATAACTCCGCCAGCACAAAGGAGCGAGTGCTGTCTGTATCTGGAGAAAAGAGAGCGGCTTGTAAGGGCAGCCGCTCTCTTTCGTTAGCCGCAGGCCCGTTAGCTGATTACTCGCTGGGGCCAGTCATGCCCTGCAGAAGCTGAGGCAGATACCAGATCTGATAGTCGGTCGCAACCTCACCCTCGGCGATGTATTCCGTGCCGTCCTGCAGGTAGATGGGGCCGGTCCACACGTTCACTTCGCCGGAAGCCAGCTTGGAGATGAAGTCCTCCAGATTGGCCATCCACTCCTCGTTGGCTTCGAGGGCCGGGCCGTTCACCCAGCCGACAGCCGTACGGGTGTTGTCGGTGAGGTCTTCCCAGTAAGGCCCGTTCCACTCCCAGCTCTGCTCCCATGTGCCGTCCATCACGGCCTGGGCGGTCTCCAGATAGGCCGGTCCCCAGTTGAAGTACGGCACACCCAGGCAGATGTCCGGAGCTTCGTCACACGCCCCCTCGAAGTCATACGGGACGGCGAAGACGCGCTCGCCGGCATCGGCCCGCTGCTTGGCGACAGTGAGCGCCTCGGTGGTGTCAATGCCGCTGATCACCACGTCTGCGCCAGTGTCGAAGAACTCGTTGGTGACCTCGGTCGGATCAAGCGTGACGCCGGGGATGTTGAACCAGAAGCCGATCCAGGTGACGGTGAACGTCAGATCGTCCGGGTTCATCCCCCGGTAGTTCTCGTAGCAGTAGCGTGCGCCGAGATAAGCGGAGGAGGCCAGCCGCCGCGTCTCGAAGTTGATTAGCGGACCAAGGTAGCTGACGCTGCCGGTCTCGGTCGCCAGAGCCGCCGCGCACCCCGCGATGGCCTTCATGTCCTCCATGCGGCCCATGATGTTGCCCTCGTTGGGAGGAGCAACCCCGGCATCCTGCCCTTCCGCCCAGGCATCATCGCCGGAGACGTTGATGAAGACCACGTCCGGGTACTTCTCCGCGACGCCAACCGTGTCCTCTTCGAACTCGTCAGAGGTGGTGAAGATCAGGCGGGCGCCCTGTGCGACCATCTCATCCACGACGCCTTCCAGCGTTGCTTCCGGCTTGTCTGCCGGGTTCAGGCTCTCGAAGACGATCATGCGGGAGCCCGGCAGGTTCTCCTCAACAAACCGCCCGCCCTCATAGTGGGCCTGGCTCCAGCCCCGATCGTTCTTAGGCCCGACGAGCACTATGCCGAAGACGAACTCTTCCGCCTCGGCGGGGGCGGCCTCTTCCTCAGCCGGGGCCGCTTCCTCCTCGGGGGCTGCTTCCTCTTCAGCCGGAGCAGCTTCCTCGGCAGGAGCGGCCTCTTCTTCAGCCGCGACCTCCTCTTCAGCAGAGGGCGTCGCAGGCTGTGCGCAGGCTGCGAGCACCAGCAACGCTATCAGACCAAGGACGATGAGCCGTAGCATGCGTTTGTGAGTCATATCCTTCTCCTTGATACTCCTCA
>DRKO01000209.1 GCA_011051745.1 Chloroflexota bacterium
CATCGGCCCGCATGATGTGGCTGATCTCCATGAAATGATCGTCCACCACGTTCGCCAGATGATACGTTGGTAGGCCGTCCGACTTCAACAGCACAAGGTCCTGAAGCTCGGCATTCTGGAAGGAGATCGGGCCTCGAATCAGGTCATAGATGACGGTCTCGCCCTCCAGAGGCATCTTGAAGCGGACGACGTGCGGGCCGATCTCCGGCCCCAGGTTGAGGCCGCGACAGTGACGGTCGTAGCCGGGTTTCTGGCCGCGCTTTTGCTGCTCCTCCCGGACAGCCTTCAGCCGCTCCGGTGTACAGTTGCAGCGGTAGGCGAACCCCTGCTCGACCAGCCAGTTCGCCCACTTGCGATACAGATCGGCCCGCTGTGACTGGTGATAGGGGCCATAGTCCCCGCCCACATCCGGGCCTTCGTCCCACTCCAGCCCCAGCCAGCGCAGGCTGTCTTTGATGTCCTGCTCTGATTCGGGCACATAGCGTTTCTGATCGGTGTCCTCGATCCGCAGGATGAACACGCCCCCGTGCTTGCGGGCAAACACCCAGTTAAACAGGGCTGTTCGCGCCCCGCCGATGTGCAGAAAGCCGGTCGGGCTGGGCGCGAATCGGACGCGGACGGGGCGGGTCGGTTCCTCTGGCAAGGGAAATGCCTCCTTCGTAGGGGTGGGGTCAGGGAGTCATGCCCGCAGAGAGTGGAAAGGCTGGCTTATTCTGGCGGGCACTTCGTGAGGGTCATGACGCATGACGACGCTTTCAACCAGTCCGATGCCGAATAACAGTGTCACCAGTGAACTCCCCCCCGAACTGATGAAGGGCAGCGTCAGGCCGGTAACGGGCAACAGGCGAACGTTCATCCCGATGGAGACCAGCGTCTGGAAGAAGATAACGGTGGCGACGCCGTAACACAGCAGGCTCCCGGCCATGTCGGGGGCCAGCCGGGCGGCCCGCAGGATGCGGAAGATGACAATCCCGATCAACAGGAGCGTGGCTACCGCCCCCACAAACCCCAGTTCCTCGGCGATGACGGCGAAAATGAAGTCCGTGTGCCGCACACGCAGATACCGGAGCTGGCTCTGCGAGCCCTGCATGTAGCCGCGCCCCAGCAAGCCGCCATTCCCGATCGCGATCATCGCCTGATCAATGTTGAAGAAGGCGTCCGGATCGGATTCGGGGTTGATGAAGACGGCGATACGCGAGCGCTGGTAATCCTCCATCTGGCTCCAGACAATCGGCATGAGCACCAGGGCAACGATCACAAAGAGAAGGATATGCTGCCAGCGCATGCCCGCCGCCCAGACCATCACAAACCACACCACCAGCACAAGGATCGTGATGCCCAGGTCAGGCTGAATGAAGATAAAGAACACAGGCACGGAGACAAAGGCAAGCGAGATCAGGACGGTGGAAAGGCGCTCGATGCGATCGGCGTTGTTGGCAAGCTGCTGGGCCAGAACGATGATCAGCAGCATCTTCGCCAGCTCGGAGGGCTGGAACCCCGCCACGCCCAGATTGAGCCAGCTCTGCGCCCCCGCTTCTCCCTCCGTGCCGAGCAGGCCGACGGCGGCGAGGATCAGGACGACAAGCCCGTAAATCCAGAGGTAGGTGCTGGTCAGCAGACGGTAATCAACCGCCGCCACCACAAAAACGACCCCCACGCCGACGATCCCGTACAGAATCTGGCTTCTGACGCGGTCGGCAAGGCTGGCTACGTCGCGCGTGGCGCTGGCGATCATCATGATGCCGAAGATGATCAGGATGATCACCACAGCCAGCAGCACATAGTCGAAGTTGCGAAGATACCTGGATGAGATCACAGTAACGCCCTGATGAAACTATAGGTTTCCGTCACGGTAGCAGTTTCTCGCAGCAGGCAGTATATCGGCTTGTGCGCCGGTTTGCCAGATCGTTTTGCTGCACGCCGGGGTCGGGTCATCCCGCGCAGCAACCCGCGAATCTGCCCGTCAGGGACACGTGGCGGCTCGTTGCATCAGAATTCCAGTGCGGGTACAATCGGCCTCACCTGGGAAGTATCGTCAGTAAGCCTGGAAGGGAAGGGTCCTGCTGACGGGGGAAACAGGGAAGAGAGTCGTTTCCCACCAGCACCTTGCGACGTTTCGGTGCGCCTGGTGAAAGCTTATTTGCTTTGGAGGGATCGTGGTTAACCGACAGACAACTTTACGGGCCTTGCTGGGTGCAGTGATCCTCGCTCTGCTCGTCGCGCTGGTAGGGGGCGTGTTCCCCGCCGCCGCACAGAATGAGGGGCAGATCGGCGGGATCGTCTACGAGGATAAGAACGGAAACGGCATCCGCGAGGAAGGCGAAGAGGGCATCGGGGATGTCGAGGTTACCTTCGATTCGGGCGGCTGGAGCACGACCATCTCAACCGCCTCGAATGGGGCGTTCAGCCTGGCCGTCAACCCCGCCACCTGGACGGTATCTATCACCGTGCCCGATGGGTACACCGCCTCAAAGACGAGCACCGAGGTTTTTATTGAGAACCCCGGCGACGCCGTGACCAACCTTGAGTTCGCCCTGGTTCCGAGCGCGAGCGGGGCTGGAGGGGAAGTGCTCCCTGCTTCCGGCGGGGTGATCTCCTCAGAGGTTCTCATCGGCGGCCTGATCGGGCTGTTTGTGGTCGGCGTTGCGCTGGTGATCATCGGCCAGCGGCGGAGCGCAGGCTCTCTCTCCTGAGACCTTCATGACGCGCCGGACCGGACATCGTTCTATACCCCGTGTCATTGACCCTCTGACAGCCGTCGGAGGGTTGCTTGCTCTGAGTGCGGCGACGGCCCTGATCACCTACCTTGCCCTGATCACGCCGGGCCGACTGGCGGCGGCCAACGGCCCGCCTGAGGAGTTCCTTATCGCGGCAACACGTCAGGCCCGGCAGGCTCAGGCCCTTCAGAGGGAGGAAGGCGGACCTGCCACCGCGACGCCGGAGGGTGATGCCGGTATCGTCGGGACGCCCGAAGCAGGCGGGGAGGAAAGGCCCGCCCCCACGCCACCGGGGGGTGCGACGGTGGCCCCTGCCGTTTCCGGCGCTCCCGGCAGAGGGAGCCAGCCTACTCCGAACCCGGCAGGAGACTGGCCTCTGCCGGAATGGGTGGAGGTCGCGTACTGGCTTTCCATTCCGGCCCTCAACCTTGAAGCCCCCATTATCGCCCTCACTCCCCGTGAGGTGGAGGAGAACGGCGTTACCGTGCTGCGTCTTCCCGTCCCGAACTCGTACTCGGTGGCCTGGGACGCGACCTCGGCGGAACCGGGCTTCCCCGGCAACACGATCCTGACCGGCCACAACAATCTCTATGGAGCCGTGTTTGGTGAGCTACACCAACTCAACTACGGGGCTGAGATAGCGGTGTGGAGCGAGTACGGCGTCTTCTCCTACTATGTCTCGACCATCGAGTATCTGGAGGAGAAGGATCAACCCTTCGAGGTGCGCTACCAGAACGCCCAGTGGTTGAACGACACGCCGGATGACCGGCTGACGCTGATCACCTGCTGGCCGCGCAGCGCCACGCACCGACTTATCATCGTTGCCACCCGCTGAGAGCCTGCAAAGGGTTGCAACGTTCCCCTTTCTCCCTGCATCCAATTTAGAGGGAGAATCCCCCACAGTTTGCTGGCTGGAGTGGAACGATGGAGATCACGGCTGATATTAACGTTGAAGAGCTGGTTGTCGAATTCCCTGAGGCGATAGGATTCCTGGCCGACCGGGGGATCGTGTGCATCCGCTGCGGAGAGCCATACTGGGGCACGCTGCGGGAGCTTGCCCGCACGAAGAATCTGGACGGCCAGATTGACGAGATCGTCCGGGACTTACAGGCCTACCTGAAGGAAGAAGCGGCTGATTGACCCCTGACCGGAGAAGCTAATAATCAAGGGGCAGAGGTCGCATCCCGTTGACGCTCTGCCCCTTTTTCGCCAGTATCCGGCCTCTAACCGCCCTCCGGCCCGCATTCTCCGTGCAGATAATCAACGTCCGGGCAGCTTGAACCATCAGGGAAGACGCAGGTCGGGACACCATCCCTGACTTCCAGAGTGTAGCCCTGCCGGGCGCAATAAGTTTTATCCGCGCCACATTCCCCCCGAAAGAAAGCCCATTCCTCACACTCGCTTCCGTCCGGGAAGATGCACACACCGTGTTGCCCGCCGTCCTCATCCTC
>DRKO01000210.1 GCA_011051745.1 Chloroflexota bacterium
AGCAGCCCCCCTGAGCCAGCGTCTCGAAGATCGCATCCAGAACCGGCGTATGCCGCCAGTTTCGCAGGGCATAGCTGGGGCTGCCGGGACCGGCGAAGACATAGGAGGCTTCGTGCAGGGTGTGAACAGCCGCCTGGGTCTCCTCCGGCGTGGCCCGTCGGGCAGACTTGAACGAGGCCACCTTCAGGGGCACGTTCAGGCTCTGGCGGAAATACTCAACCGCCTTCTGTGCGATCAGGTCTGCGTTAAGCTGGAACCCGGCGGGCGTGTCAATGAAGGCCGCCCGGACAGGCCCCTCGATCAGGGACATGGCGTACCGGTGCACTTCAACCATGCTGGGGGCCATCTCACCCGATCCCATCAGGACAACCGTGCCGTGTGTGCTGTGGGGCATCAGTCGGATGTCTCCTCGCGGGTGTCTTCCACGTCTGAGACGGGCAACAGGCGATCCTGCTCCCAGATGGGCACGTCCCGGCGGCCCGTCTCCTGAAGCATCAGGATTTCACGCAGTTCAAATATCTGATCTCGCAGCAGGGCGGCCTTCTCGAATTCGAGCTCCTGTGCGGCGGCCTTCATCTGCTTTTCCAGGTCTTTGATCATGCGCCTGATCTCCGGGGCCGGTAGTTCGGCGGGTGTGGCTCCTCCGGTCGCCGCTTCCATCGCACCGGCCCGGACGCGCTCGGTCAGGTCGCGGACCTCTTTCACAATACTTCGGGGGACGATGCCATGCTTCTCGTTGTAGGCCTGTTGCTTGGCCCGCCGCCGGTTGGTCTCGTCAATCGCCTTCCGCATGGCCTCCGATATCCGGTCGGCGTACATGATCACCCTGCCGTTGACGTGCCGGGCCGCCCGGCCTATCGTCTGGATGAGCGCCGTCTCCGAGCGCAGGAAGCCTTCCTTGTCAGCGTCGAGGATCGCGACCAGCGACACTTCCGGCAGGTCAAGCCCCTCACGCAGCAGGTTGATTCCCACCACCACGTCGTAGACGCCCAGCCGCAGGTCGCGCAGAATCTCCACCCGCTCGATGGTGTCAATCTGGCTGTGCAGATAATGGACTTTGATCCCCATCTCCATGAGGTAATCAGCCAGTTTCTCGGCCATCGGGATCGTCAGCGTGGTGACGAGCGTCCGCTCGCCACGTTCCACTCGCTGCCTGATCTCGCCGAGCAGGTCGTCAACCTGTCCCTCTACCGGCCTGACCTCCACCTCCGGGTCAACCAGCCCGGTTGGGCGGATGATCTGCTCAACGACCTGCTGGCTATGGGTCAGCTCATACGGCCCCGGCGTCGCGCTGGTGTAGATCACCTGCCCCATCCGTTCCTCGAACTCCTCAAAGTTCAGGGGGCGGTTATCCAGCGCGCTGGGCAGGCGGAAGCCGTATTCGACCAGAGTCTCTTTGCGGCTGCGGTCGCCGCGCCACATCCCCCGAATCTGGGGGATCGTCATGTGAGACTCGTCAATCACGAGCAGGTAATCATCCGGGAAGTAGTCTATCAGCGTCGCCGGTGGCTCGCCGGGCATCCTGCGATCCAGATGGCGGGAGTAGTTCTCCACTCCGGAGCAGTAACCGGCTTCACGGAGCATTTCGAGGTCGTAGCGCGTGCGCTGCTCGAGGCGCTGGGCCTCTAACAGGCGTCCGTTCTGGCGCAGAAAGCGGAGACGTTCCTCCAGTTCCTGCTCGATGTCCCGGATGGCCGCCTGAAGCGTGTCAACCTCCGTGATAAAGTGGGCGGTGGGGAAGATCGTTACTTCGTCCTGCTCCTGAATGATCTCACCCGTCAGCGGGTCAAGCTCAAGGATGCGCTCGATCTCATCGCCCCACAGCATGATGCGGTAAGCGTGGCCGCCGTAGCCCGGCACGATCTCCAGCGTATCCCCCCGCACGCGGAACGTCCCGTGTCGCAGCTCGTAGTCATTGCGGGTGTACTGGATACGGACCAGCGCCCGCAGGATGGCGTCCCGGCGGATGGTCTCGCCGCGCCGCAGTGTCACGCTGGCCTCGCTCCATGTCTCAGGTCGGCCCAGCCCGTAGATGCAGGAGACCGAAGCCACGATCAGCACATCCCGGCGGCTCATGAGGGCGGCTGTCGCCGCCAGCCGCAGCCGCTCGATCTCCTCATTGATCGTGGCCTCTTTCTCGATGTACAGATCGTGGCGCGGGACGTAGGCCTCCGGCTGGTAGTAGTCATAATACGACACAAAATACTCAACCGCGTTATAGGGGAAGAACGCGCGGAACTCGCTGTATAGCTGGGCGGCGAGCGTCTTGTTGTGGGCAATGACCAGCGTCGGGCGGTTGAGGGCTGCCACTACGCTGGCGATCACAAAAGTCTTGCCGGTTCCGGTCGCCCCCAGCAGCGTCTGGTGCTTGTAGCCTGCCCGCAGGCCCTCAACCAGCGCGGCGATTGCTTCCGGCTGATCGCCGGTCGGCTCGAACTCAGAAACTAGCTTAAACTCTGGCATCGCCTGCTCACGAAGGGAGGAAAAACAGCAAACCCTGCCGACGAGTACGGGGGAGAAGGGCTTGCTCTGCGGGAATAGATGTAGCCTCGCATAGAACGACAGTTCGCATTGAATTATATCGCGTGCTCCCGCCTGCGTCCAGCCCGGCGCGATGTCGGAGGGCCGTCGTTCACTCCCCTTGTGAGGCCCTGTCCGGCACGCTATAATCCGCCCCGCTTACCACTGGCGATCAAAGGAGAGCACCGGAATGAAGCCACTCGTTGAGTGCGTCCCCAACTTCAGCGAGGGACGTCGCCCGGAGGTCATCGAGGAGATCGTGGAGGCCATCCGGCGCACGCCGGGCGTAGCGTTGCTGGATGTCACCTCGGACGCCGATCACAATCGCTCAGTGGTGACGTTCGTCGGCTCTCCAGAGAGCGTCGAACGGGCCGCCTTTGAGGCCATCAAAACCGCCGCCCGCCTGATAGACATGACACAGCACACCGGCGAGCACCCCCGCATCGGCGCGACCGATGTCGTGCCCTTCGTCCCCATTCGCGGCGTGAGCATGGAGGAATGCGTCCGGATCGCCCACCGGGTGGGGCAGCGTGTCGGCGAGGAGCTGGGCATACCGGTGTATCTCTACGAGTACGCGGCCACACGGCCCGAACGCCGGAACCTGGAAAACATCCGCCGGGGCGAGTACGAGGGCCTGCGCGAGGCCATCAGAACCGATCCGGATCGTGCCCCGGATTATGGCCCGGCGGAACTGGGCACGGCGGGCGCGACCGTGATCGGGGCGCGTGCCCCCCTGATCGCCTACAACCTGTACCTCAACACCGACGACGTGGAAGCCGCCCGCCGGATCGCGCGGGCCGTTCGCCACTCAAGCGGCGGGCTGCGCTTCGTGAAAGCTCTCGGCCTGCTGGTGGAAGGTCGGGCGCAGGTCTCGATGAACCTGACGGACTACACCCGGACTCCCGTCCACCGCGTGCAGGAGTTAGTCCGCATCGAGGCCGCACGGTACGGTTACCAGATCGCCGGGGCCGAGTTGATCGGCCTGATTCCGGAGCAGGCGCTGGTTGATGCGGCCCGCTGGCACTTGCAGCTTGAGCGTTTCCGGGAAGACCAGATATTAGAGTGGCGTCTTCAGTCCGTCGAGGCGGAGGACATCTCGCCGGACGCCTTCCTGGAGGCCGTCGCCAGCGGCGAACCGACGCCGGGGGGCGGCTCGGTTGCCGCGCTGAGCGGGGCACTGGCCGCCGCGCTGGCCGCGATGGTGGCCCGCACGACGATCGGCAAAAAGAAATACGCCGATGTCGAGGCCACGATGCAGGAAGTCGCCGCCCAGGCTGATGAGCTACGCGCCCGGCTCTCACAGGCCATCAACGAGGACAGCGAGGCTTTTCGCGAGGTGATGGCGGCCTACCGCCTGCCCGGGG
This sequence comes from Chloroflexota bacterium, assembly GCA_011051745.1. Taxonomy (GTDB): domain Bacteria; phylum Chloroflexota; class Anaerolineae; order Aggregatilineales; family UBA3940; genus DRKO01. The sequence goes on from DRKO01000210.1 coordinate 3,885, forward strand.
ACGACCCCTCGCGGACTGACGCGATCCAGAACGCGCTCCGCCACGCGGCAGAAGTCCCCCTCCAGACGGCCCGTCTCTGCCTGCAAACGCTCGAACAACTGCGGATCGTGGCCGGGCAGGGCAACATCAACGCGGTGACAGACGCCGCCACCGGCGTTCACATGGCGTGGGCCGCGATTGAGTCCGCATTGCTGAACGTGGCCGTCAACATTCAGGGGATCGAGGATCAGGACGTTGTCCGTGCCCTCCGCGAGGAAGCGGAGCAGGTGCGCGGGGCAGGGCACGCGCTGGTGGACGAAATCCTGACGCTGGTTCGGGAACGAGCGGGGTTGAGCTGATCGGATGTCGAAGCGCAGATTTCTGATTGCCGCATTCCTCCTGCTGGGGCCGCTGATGGCCGGTTGCATGGCCGATCCGCTCCCCACGTCCACGCCAACCCCCACCCCCGATCCGGCCTTCGCGCTCCTGCTGGGCGGGGCCAGCCCCACGCAGCCCCCCCGGAGCAGCCCCACGCCCTTGATCCAGACGGCCACGCCGCTCCCCGCTACCCCGACAGACACTCCATCCCCCACGGCGGTGACTCCGACCGCTGAGGTGACCCCTTCGCCGGAGCCGACCGGTTCCCCGACTCCGACCGCTCCCCCGCCCACGCCCGATGACGGGTTGCCGCCCGATCATTACTGGATGGAACGCCCCATCCCGAACGGCTGGACGGATTATCTGGATCGCACCTATGCCTACGGAGCGACCGCCGGAGGGCAGTATCGCCCCCATGTGGGCGCGGACTTCTGGAATCCGGTCGGGACGCCCGTCGTGGCGGTCGGCAACGGGACGATCGTCCACGCCGGAGGCGATCAGGATGTGCTCTTCGGCCCTCGCCTCGACTTCTACGGGAAGCTGATCGTCCTGCAACTCAGCGATTACACTTATCAGGGGCAGCCGATCTTCGCCCTGTACGGACATCTCTCCGAGGTATATGTTGAGACGGGGCAGGAGGTTCCGGTGCGCGAGATTCTGGGCGCGGTTGGCGGGGAGGGCGTCGCCAACGGCGGGGCGCATCTTCACTTCGAGGTGCGCATCGGCGACCCTCAGGACTATTTCACCAGCACTCGCAACCCCGATCTGTGGATCAAGCCCTATTACGGATACGGGACGCTGGCGGGGCGCGTGGTTGACTCCAGCGGCGCGTACCTGCCGGAGGTGGGGATCACGGTGCGCGGCCCGGATATGACCCGCTACACATGGACATACGCCGGTTCTGAGAACGTCCCCGATGCCGAATGGGGCGAGAACTTCACCCTCGGCGACCTGCCGGAGGGCTGGTACACTGTCACCACCCGCTCAGCGTCGCGCACTTACACCGAGGAAATCTACGTCCGCGCGGGGCGCACGGCCTGGGTTGAGTTCGTCTTCGAGTAGCCCCTTCACAGCCCGATAATTGTCCGCAGGGCGTGCATATCGAGCGCCTCTTCGAGGGCATCGGCCAGCCCCTCAAATGAGTCCTCCAGCCGTTCACGGCTCCGGCGAGTCGGTGGGCTCTCCTGCCAGCCGAGCGACGAAAGCCACGCCCGCCGTACCCCGTCGTTGGCAAAGAGCCCGTGCAGATAGCAGCCCCACACCCGCCCGTCCCGGCTCATCGCGCCGTCCGCCACCGAGACCGGTTGATCGCCCCGGCGGGTGATCTCGAGCCAGCCGACGGCCCCGACGCCCTGCGTACGCCCCATGTGGATTTCATATCCCCTGATCCGTTGCCCCGCCAGTTCGCCCGGCCAGCCCTCCGCCCGTCGGATACGGGCCTGCGCCTGATAGGTGGCCTTGTCTCCGGTGAAGATCGTTTCAACCGGCAGCAACCCCAGCCCCTCGACCTCATCCGCACTCGATTCGACGTGATGCGGGTCGCAAATTCGCGTGCCGAGCATCTGGTAGCCGCCACAGATACCGATGACCGCTCCCCCTCGCTCCGCATAACGCCGGATAGCAACGTCAAGGCCCTGCTGACGCAGCCATCCCAGATCAGCCACCGTGCTCTTGGTTCCGGGGAGGATGATCGCGTCCGGCTCGCCCAGCCCCTCGACGGTGTCAGCGTAGCGGACCCCGACTCCCGGCTCGGCTTCGAGCGGGTCGAAGTCATCGAAGTTAGAGATGTGCGGCAGGCGGATCACCGCGATGTCAATCTGGCCGCCTGTCTCCTCGCGCCGGTTCTGTGGCTCAACGGCGACCGCGTCCTCCTCCGGCACATGATGCCGCAGGTAAGGGATCACACCCAGCACCGGCACGCCGCCCCGCTCCTCCAGAATGCGCACTCCGTCATCGAAGAGCGAGCGGTCGCCCCGGAACCTGTTCACCAGCAGCCCTCTGACCAGTTGACGCTCCCCGTCCTCCAGAAGCCACAGCGTGCCCAGCAACTGGGCGAATATCCCGCCCCGGTCAATATCGCCGACCAGCAGCACAGGGGCTTCCGCGTAGCGGGCAACCGCCATATTGACGATATCTCCCCGCTTCAGGTTGAGTTCCGCCGGGCTGCCCGCCCCCTCGATGATCACCATCTCGTACCGCGCCCGCAGGGTATCGAGTGCTCCGGTGATCACTTCCCACAGTTCCGCCTTGTGTCTGTAATACTCCCACGCGGGCAGCGTCCAGCGTGCCCGCCCCATCACGACGATCTGGGAGCGGGCTTCGGCTTCCGGCTTCAGCAGAACGGGGTTCATCTCCGCCGTCGGGTCTATGCCGCAGGCCAGCGCCTGCGTATACTGCGCCCGCCCGATCTCGGCTCCGTCGGCGCAGACGGCGGCGTTGTTGGACATATTCTGCGCCTTGAACGGCGCCACTCGCAGACCGCGACGGGCAAAGAGGCGGCATAGCCCCGTGACGATCAAGCTCTTCCCGACGGAAGACATCGTCCCCTGCACCATCAGAACTCTAGCCTTCATTCCACACCTCGCGCGCCGCCTGCAAAAGACGGCGGTTTTCCTCCGGGCGGCGGGTTGCGATGCGGACGCAGGCGGGCAGACCGAAAGAAGCGCAATCGCGAACCTGAATCCCGCGACGGAGCAGCTTCCCCCGGAAGCGTGCCCCGTCCCCCACCTCCACGAGGAAGTAGTGTACCTCCGAGGGGATAACCCGCAGCCCGATCCCGCGCAGCCCGGCCACAAGTTCCGGCCCGGCAGCCCGAATGCGGGCCAGCGTATCCCGCAGATAGGCTTCGTCCCGCAAGGCTGCCACCCCCGCCGCCTGCGCGAGCGCGTTCACGCTCCAGGGCGGGCGGGCCCTGACCAGCGCCCCGATCACGTCTGCACACCCGACCGCATAGCCCAGCCGCAGCCCGGCCAGCGCATAGTCTTTCGTCATCGAGCGCAGCACCAGCACATTGGAGATGCCCGCTCCGGCCAGAGAATCGAGGGCCGGGCAGAAGCGGATATAAGCCTCGTCGACGACAAACAGGGTCTCAGGATGCCGATCTGCCCAGTGTGCGATCAGGTCAGGGGCGAGCGTGGTTCCGGTCGGGTTGTTCGGGTTGCAGATGAAAGCCAGCCTGATCGGGCTGGAGGCCAGCGCGGCCTCCACCGCCCGTACGTCCACCCGGAACCCGTCCCCGGCCCGCCCGCGTATCTCGCGAACCTGCGCCCCCATCAGCCCGGCGCAACGCCCGTATTCCCCGAAGGTCGGGCCGAGGATCAGCGCTCTGTCGCCCCGCCGGACAAACGCGAAGGCCACCAGCCAGAGCAGCCCGGCTGTCCCGTTGCCCATCATGATGCGATCCGGCGTCAGGGAGAGATGCTCCGCCAGCGCCCGCCGCAGCGAGAGACACTCGCGATCCGGATACCTGTCCGGGGGCGTCCGGGCGATGGCCTCCCTCACAAGGGGGGACGGCCCGTAGGGGTTGCTGTTAACGCTGAAATCCAGGACTCCCTCCGGCTGAACGCCCAGCCGCTCCAGTTCGGAGAAGTCAAAGGCTCCATGCATGACCGGCGGCGTGGTGAGCACTTCCGGGCGCGGTCTGATGGGCGACCTATCCACCTTTCCTCCCGCCTCCGCGCAGCCTGCCGGAAGTCCCTCCGGCGCACAGGATCATCCCGCCGACGGCGAGAAACGCCGCCCACCGCATCAGATTCACCGCCCGCCGGATGTCGTCCGGGCCGGGAGGACGCCCTCCCTCGCCCAGCCGGTAAACCCCGACCTTCTCCAGTTCAACGCCCAGCGCACCGGCGACGGCGCTCATCGGGTGGCCTGCGTTGGGGCTGGCCGTCCTCCCGTGATCGCGCCGCCAGACCGCGAACGCGCCCTTCAGCCCCTCGCCTGTGATGACACATGCCAGCCCCAGCGCGAGGGCTGTCAGGCGGGCCGGTATCAGGTTAAGCAGATCGTCGAGACGGGCCGGAACCTTGCCCAGCCACTCCCGCGCCGCGTCGCGGTAGCCGAGCATCGCGTCACAGGTGTTGGCAAAGCGGTATGCCAGCGCCCCCGGCAGCCCGAACAGCGCGAAATAGAACAGCGGCGCGATGACCCCGTCGGAGGCGTTCTCGGCCACCGACTCGATGGTGGCCGCCGCAACCTGCGAAGCGGTCAGCGAGGAGGTCTCACGGCTGACGAGATGCCAGCCGACAAGCCGCCGCGCCTCCTCCAGATCGCCGGCCTCGAGGGCCGCCCGCACCTCCCCGGCTGCCCGCCCCAGCCCGCGCAGGGCAAACGTGCTCTTGAGAACGAGCGCCATCGCCAGCCAGCCGGGCAGACGGGGTAAGCGCCCGAACGCTCTGGAGAGCAGCCAGCCGACGGCCCCGCTGACCGTCATACCGGCCAGCGCGATCGTCCCTCCGGCCAGCAACAGGAAGCCGCTCCCCGCCTCCGGCGCATATCTGCGGACCGCCCTCTGCGCCGCGCCGATGGCTTCCCCCATCCAGGCGACCGGATGATAGGCGCCGGGCGGGTCGCCCGCCAGAGCATCCAGCAGCAGGGCCAGCAGCAGGATCGCCGCCCGGTCGCTCAAAACTCGATCCCCGGCTGCCCCATGATGCCTTCGTCGAAGGGGTGTTTGATCTTCGACATGTTGGTGACGAGATCGGCGTATGTGGTCAGCTCCGTTGGCGCATCGCGCCCCGTGATGATCAGGTGCAGATCGTCCGGTTTGTTGGCCTTCAGCCAGTTGATGACCTCC
>DRKO01000211.1 GCA_011051745.1 Chloroflexota bacterium
ATGATGGAGGCGTAGAGGGCATCGACGAAATCGGCAATCTCCGGCGTGGAACCGGAGGTCACCTTCCTGATGGTGGAGACGCGATGCTCCTTGTCGCCGGGGTTGATCCGCTCCGGGCTGTAGCCCGCGTAGAAGTCGCGGTTGAAGACGAGCCCCGATTCGCGTTCGAGGATGGGGACGCAGACCTCTTCCGTGGCACCGGGATAGACGGTCGATTCATAGACGACCACGTCTCCTTTCTTGAGGATCTTCCCCAGGGCCCGGCTGGCGGACTCCAGCGGCGTGAGATCCGGCCGCTTGTGCCGGTCGATGGGGGTGGGGACGGTGACGACATAGACGTTGCAGTCGGCGATCCGCTCGAGGTCGTCGGTGAAGGTGAGCCGGGTGGCGTCCTTCAGCTCCTCCGGCTCCACCTCCAGGGTGGAATCGACTCCACGGTTCAGTTCCTCGATCCGGTCCCGATCGATGTCGAAGCCCCGGGTCTCCAGTTTCTTGCCGAATTCCACTGCCAGCGGCAGCCCCACGTAGCCGAGGCCGATCACCGCCAGCCGGACGTCGGATAGATCCGTCATCGTCTCCAGACTCCTGTAGTCGTCGTTGACCGGAAGGCGGGGCGATCCCCTCCCCCCTTGACAGGATGTCGAAAATGGCCATCCTGGCCTTTTTCGACACCGGAAGCCGAAAACGCGGTTTCCGGATTCCTCGCGTTTTCAATGACCTGGCGTCATCGAAAACGGCGGTACATCCGTGCACCGCGGCACAGGCTGCCGAAAAACGGTGTTTTTCAACAGCCTGTCAAGGCGGATGTCTCTCCTCCCTCCTTCCCCGTGCCGGCAGGATACAGCCGGGAGGAGACTCATTCCGTGGTCAGTTTCTTCTCCCATTCGAGGGCCGTGCGCACGATGAACTCCAGGTCGTCATGGCGTGGTTCCCACCCCAGTACGGAGCGAATCCGCTCGGCGCGCGCGATGAGGAGCGGCGGATCTCCCGCCCTGCGCGCCTCCTCCACGATCGGCAGCGGGGCTCCGTGGACCCTCTCCACCGTATCCAGCACCTCGCGTACGCTGTAGCCGTGGCCGTAGCCGCAGTTGAGCACCTGCGAGGCTCCGCCGCCACGCAGGTAGTCGAGCGCCTTCAGATGGGCATCGGCGAGATCGCTGACGTGGATGTAGTCGCGCACGCCGGTGCCATCCGCCGTGGGGTAGTCGGTCCCGAAGATGGCGATCCTCGGGCGCTTGCCGAGGGCCGCCTCGGCCGCTACCTTGATCAGCAGGGTGGCGTTGGGGGTGCGTTGACCCACCTCGCCCTCCGGGTCGGAGCCGGCGACGTTGAAGTAGCGCAGCGCCACATAGGTCATGTCGCTGGCGGCCGCCAGGTCGCGCAGCATCCATTCGCTCATCAGCTTGGAGGTGCCGTAGGGGTTGATGGGAGAAGTGGGGGTCTCCTCATCCGCCTCGCCCGACTCGGGGATACCGTAGACGGCGGCGGTCGAGGAGAAGATGAAGTGGCGGACCCCTGCCCGCCGGCACTGTTCCAGCAGCGTCCGGGTGCTGCAGGTGTTGTTGGCGTAGTATTTCAGCGGGTCCCTGACCGATTCCGGAACGATGGTGTGGGCGGCGAAGTGCATCACCGTCTCGACGTTGTGGCGGTCGAGGAGTTCGGCCACCAGGCCCGCATCGCCCGTATCGCCCACCACCAATTGGCCGTGGATCACCGCCTCCCTGAACCCGGTACTGAGGTTGTCCAGCACCACGACCCGTTCGCCGCGGCCGGCAAGCTGCTTGAGGACGTGGCTGCCGATGTAGCCGGCACCGCCCGTGATCAGGATGGAGGGTTCAGACATGGCTGGTTCTTGTTCTCTGGTATGCTGGTTCGCAGGTCAGGGACGGCGTCGACGAGTCCGGAACCAGCGGATCGGCATCGGAGGAGAGGGGTGGGCGAAAGCCCTTTCCACTTCTCGAACACGGCATGGAACGGCTCCATGAGGTCGCCCTGCCAGGAAAGGCGCAAGTCGGCAGATCAGGAAGGGAGTATATCATCCCCGCCGGGGCAAGGGGAGGCGAGGGGTGGCGGAATTCCCCTTTCCCTGCCCACATTCTGCACCTCTTCCTGGTGAATTATTCACCGTGGACGGAGGGTGACGGAACGGACGAAGATGTGTAGGGTGGAACGGCTATGGAGTCCAATGGTGCAGTCCCACTTTTCCGTACCGTATGGCAGCGTTGGCCCGCCGGCCTCCTTCGCCTCGTCGATTCCCCGGGCGGAGGGCGGAAGCGGGTGACCCCCCTCCGCGGCAGGCAGGATCGCCATGACGCCCGCTGAGGTCAGTTACCTTTCGGCTGCCGTCGCCTACCTGCTGCTGGGCGTCCTCCTGCTGACGAGCTGGCGGGGGCGGTTGCAGGGCGCTCTCCTGCTCGGTGCCGTCTGGCTGAGCGTGTTGTGGGCCGCCGTTCAGGCATTCGTCCCGCTGGTCCCGGGCCGGGGGGCGATGCTGGTGCTGGAGGTGCTGCGGGACGGGGCCTGGATCGTCTTCTTTCTTCGACTGCTCCGTCATCGGGGCGGGGGTGGAGGGCGCAACTTCCCTGCCTGGGCAAAGGTGGCCGCCCCTCTCGTGGCTCTGCCCTCGCTGCTCGGTGTGGGACTGCTGGCAGGGCCCTTCGTCGCCCATCTGCTGCTGGTTCTCTCCTCCCTGGCGGGTATCATTCTCCTGGAACAGGTCTTCCGTAACACCCGTCCCGAGTATCGTTGGGGAATCAAGCATCTCTTCATGGGGATCGGATTCCTCTTCGCCTACGACTTCTTCCTCTTTGCGCACACGCTGCTCTTCGGCACCATCGATCAGGATCTCTGGATCGCCCGCGGCGGGGTGAACGTGCTGGTGGTTCCCCTGATCATGTTGAGTGCGGCGCGGAACCCCCAGTGGTCACTGGACGTCTTCGTCTCGAGAAAGGTGGTGTTCCACACGGCGTCGGTGCTCGGCGCGGGGGGCTACCTCCTGCTGATGGGAGGGGCCGGCTACTATATCCGGGAGTTCGGCGGAACCTGGGGAGGGGTCGCCCAGGCCCTCTTCATCACCCTCGCCCTGCTGCTCCTGCTGGCCGTGCTCTTTTCCGGTCAGGTGAGGGCCTGGCTGCGTCTGTTCCTCTCCCGCAACTTCTTCAGTTACAAGTACGACTACCGTGACGAGTGGTCCAAGCTCTCCACCACCCTCAGTTCCGATGAAGAGCCCGACCCCGGCATCCGGATCATCAAGTCGGTGGCGCAGATCGTGGAGAGCCCCGCGGGTGTGCTGTGGGCGGTGGACAGGAACGGCGACTTCGAGGTCTACCGTCGCTGGAACATGCGTGAAGCCGAAGAGAGATTTCCCGCCGATCTCCCGCTCGTGCAGTGGCTGCAGGCGGAGCAGAAGGTGATCGAGGTGGAGGATTGTCGGGAGCATCCCGAGTCCTATGCCGGCCTCCAGCTCCCGCCATGGGTGAGCGAGAGTGATTTCTGGCTCATCATCCCTCTGCTGCAGAGCCGGCAGCTGGTCGGTGTGCTGGTTTTGGCTCCGCCCCGCGTGCATCACACCCTGACCTGGGAGGATCGTGATCTCCTGCGGACCGTGGGGATCCATCTGGCCAGTCACCTGGTTCTGCTGATGACCTCCGAGGAACTCGCCGCGGCGCGTCAGTTCGAGGCGTTCAACCGGCTCTCCTCGTTCGTGGTGCACGATCTCAAGAATGTCGGTGCCCAGCTCCAGCTCCTGATCGACAATGCCGGCCGTCACCGGGAGAACCCGGCCTTCGTCGCCGATGCCTTCCGTGTCATCGAGAACGTGAACCGGCGTATCAATCGCATGCTCCAACAGCTCCGCAAGGGAGACCCGGGGGAGCGGAAGGGGATCATCGATCTGCGTCGGGTGGCACGGCAGGCGGTTGGTCAGCGTCGGGGAGGGCTGCCCCCCCCGGAACTGAAGGTACCCGATCGACCGGTCGAAGTCCTGGTCGATGGCGAACGGATGCAGGATATCCTCATGCACCTGATCCAGAACGCCCAGGAGGCTACACCGGACGACGGAGAGGTGGTCGTGGAGGTGGGTCACGACGGTGAGGAGCAGGCGTGGGTGGCGGTGCGCGACAACGGCAGCGGCATGAGCGAGGAGTTCATGCGAGACAGCCTGTTTCGCCCCTTCGTGACCACCAAGGGAAATGCGGGAATGGGTCTCGGTGTCTTCGAGAGCCGTGAGTTTGCCCGCTCTCAGGGAGGTGATATGCTCGTCGAGAGTGAGGTGGGCAAGGGCTCCCTCTTCCTGTTGCGCCTGCCACTCTACCGGGCGACGGCCGATGATGCCCCTCTGGACAACGAAACAGGAGGATCCATTGCCCGCTGACAGAAACAGAAAACTGCTCGTGGTCGAGGACGACCCGGGCCTGCAGAGCCAGCTTCGCTGGTGTTTCGACGATTACGAGGTGATCCTCGCAGAAGACCGTGAATCGGCCATCTCCGCGCTGAGGCGGCACGAGCCGCCGGTGATCACCCTCGATCTCGGTCTCCCTCCCGATCCGAGCAACGCCTCCGAGGGCCTCGCCACCCTTGCCCGGATTCTCGAACTCGCGCCCACCAGCAAGGTCATCGTGGTGACGGGCAACGACGACCGGGAGAATGCGCTCAAGGCCATCGAGCTGGGGGCCTACGACTTCTACCACAAGCCGGTCGATGCGGCCGTGCTGGGTCTGATCGTCGATCGCGCCTGGCAGCTCTGGAGTCTGGAAGAGGAGTTGCGACACAACTCCCTGCAGGGTGCGAGTTCGGTGCTGGAAGGGGTGATCGGGGTCAGTCCGCAGATGATGAGACTGGCCCGCATGGTCGAGCGGGTCGGGCCGGCCAATGTCTCCACCCTTCTGCTCGGCGAGAGTGGCACGGGCAAGGAGTTGATCGCCCGGGCGCTTCATCGACTGAGCGGCAGACGGGGCCGCTTCGTCGCCATCAACTGCGGGGCGATTCCGGAAAACCTGCTGGAGAGCGAGCTGTTCGGCTACGAAAAGGGCGCGTTTACCGGCGCCGTGAAGCAGACCAAGGGGCGGATCGAGTTTGCCGACGGGGGCACACTGTTCCTCGACGAGATCGGCGACATGCCCATGGCGCTGCAGGTCAAGCTGCTTCGTTTCCTGCAGGAGCGGGTGATCGAGCGCCTCGGTGGCCGGGAGGAGATTCCGGTGGATGTGCGAGTGATCTGCGCGACCCATCGGGATCTTCAGGAGTACATCCGCGAAGGGGTGTTTCGCGAGGACCTCTACTACCGCATCGGCGAAGTGTCCATCAGCATCCCGCCCCTCAGAGAGCGCGAAGGTGATGCAACGGTCATCGCCAGGGTACTTCTCGACCGTTTCGCCCGGGAGCAGGGATGTAGCGGCCTGGTACTCTCGGCAGAGGCGATCGAGGCGATCGACGCCCACGACTGGCCGGGCAACGTGCGGGAACTGGAGAACCGGATCAAGCGCGCGGTCATCATGGCCGAAGGGGGGCAGGTCACGGCCGAGGATCTCGAACTCACCGTCCAGGGAGGGCAACGTTTCCCGTTCAATCTGCGGGAGGTGCGGGAGCAGGCGGAGAGGAGCGCGGTGGTCCGGGCCGTCGCCATGGCCGATGGCAACCTCAGCCAGGCAGCCAAGCTGCTGGGCATCACCAGGCCGACGCTCTACTCCCTGATGGACAAGTTCCATCTGCGGAACCAGGACAAGAGTCCGGGCAAGGTGGGTTGACGATGGATGGAGCGGGGTCGGAACAACCGATGAGAGAGCAGATGGAGAAGAAGGCGAGGCGTATTTCGAAGTGGGTGGGCTCGCTGCTCGTGGCAGCGCTGCTGGCGACCGGAGGCTGCGACAGGGCTTCGACCGTGGGTGGAGACGAGGTCGAGCGGGCCCGTGCCGCTCTGCAGAAGGGGGGGTACGCCACGGCGATCATCCATCTGAAGAATGCCATCCAGAGGAAGCCGGATCGGCTCGATGCCCATCTCGAACTGGCGCGCATCTACGACCGGCTGGGTGACGGTCCGGCCCTGCGCAAGCAGGTGGACCGGTTGAGGGAACTCGGTGCGGAGGGGGTGGAGATTGCCCTGCTCGAGGCCCGTGCGCTCCTCGGTGAGAGGGAGTACGGGAAGATCGGGGAGATCGAGGTGCCGGAGGCGGGTGATCCGGAGATGCTGGCCCGTCTCCATGTGGTCAGGGCGCGGGCCGCCTTCGCCGAGGGCAGGCGCGAGATCGGGATGAAGGCATTCGACCGGGCACTGCTGCTCTCTCCGGAGGCGGCCCCGGTGCTCGAGATGCAGGCGCGCCTCGCCTTTCACGATGGGCATTCCGACGAGGCGGCAAGACAGGTGGAACGGGCCCTGGAGCGTTACCCGGCCAATCCCGATCTGCTCGATCTGCGGGGCCAGATCGCGCTGGCAGGGCGCCGTTTCCAGGAGGCGGCGGAGAGCTACCAGGCGATCCTCGATCTGCCGGGGGCAGAGCAGGCCCGCTACGGTCTCAATGCCCGCTTCTATCTCGTACTCACCTGGATCGGGGCGGGGGAGTACGACAAGGCGTTGCCGGAGATCGAAAGGATGCTCGCCCGGTCTCCCCGGCATCCCATGCCCAACTACCTGATGGGCCTCTATGCCTACCGCCAGGGCGATTTCGAGCGGGCCGAGAGCCATCTTCTCGAAGTGATCAAGAAGGGACTCGACTTCAGGCCGGCCCTTCTCCTTCTGGGTGCCGTCGATTTCGCCATGGGCAACTACGAACAGGCCGAGATGTACCTCTCCAGCTACATCGCCCGGAAGCCCGAAAACGATGCGGCCCGCAAGCTGCTCGGTATCACCCATCTCAAACTGGAAGACCCCCACGGAGCGCTCTCGGTTCTCGACCCGCTGGTGGAGCAGAAGGAGGGGGGGAATGCGGGACTGCTCTCGCTGGTAGGGGAGATCGCCATCCGGGCGGGCGACGTGAAGAGGGCGCGGGAGTACTTTCGAAGGGCGCTCGAAGCGGGTGCGGCCGGGGAGGTGATCGATCGGCGCCTGGCCGAGACCTATCTGCTGGAAGGGGATCTGGATCGTGCCCGCGCCCTGCTCGGCGAGGGGCTCGAGGAGACCGGGGCCGACAGACGTTCTACTGTTCTCTTCGTCATGGGGCTGATCCAGAAGGGAGAGACGGCAGAGGCGGAACGGGTGGCCCGCGAGCTCCGGTCCCGCAATCCCGATAGCGCCTTCGCCGACAATCTGCTGGCGGGGGTCCTGCTCATGCAGCGCAAGTTCGATGAAGCGGAAGCGCTGCTGAATGCCGCTCTCGAGAAGGAGCCGCAGTTCGTTCCCGCCATGCTCAACCTGGCCCGCGTGGACGAGATCCGCGATCGTCCCGAAAACGCCGTCGCCCGCTACCTGCGTATCCTGGAAGTGGATCCCGACAACACCCGGGCGATGGTCCGCCTGGCCCGCCTCAAGGCGCGAGGCGGGGCACGGGACCAGGCCCTCGAGCTGCTCGAGAGGGCACGGCGGGTGAATCGCTCGGACTACGAGGCCCGGGTGATGCTGGCGGGCCTCCTGCTCGCCGGCAAACGGCTGGAAGAGGCGATGCAGGTGGCGCGTGAGGCCCGCGATCTGCGACCGGGACATCCCGCTGCGGCGGCTCTCGTGGGGCGGATTCTCTACCGGCAGGGGCGCTATGAGGAGGCCGTCGAACCGCTCGAGCGCTGGCGCGAAGGCCGGCCGAATCATGCCGCGGCCCGTCTGGCCCTTGCGGAGGTGCTGATCAAGCTCGATCGACGGAAGGAAGCGCTCGGGGAGTTGCATGCTGCCCTCGAACTGAGCCCCGACAGCCTCGCCGTGATCCGTACCCTGGCGACCGCCGAGATATCGTGGGGCAATGAGCGGGAGGCGGTCCGGCTGGTAGAGGATCTGCGCCGGCGCCACCCGAAATCGCCGGCGGTGCAGCGTGTCGAAGGTGACGTGTTGTGGCTGGCGGGTCGCTACCGGGAGGCCGCCGAAGCCTATCGACGTGCCCTGCAGCTCGAGCCGCACACGCTAATGGCGATCCGGACCGCCAAGGCGCTGTCGAAGGGCGGGGACCTGCCGGGCGCGCGCAGTGAGCTGGAGAAGTGGCTGGAGTTCCATCCCGACGATACCGCGGCCCGCGTGGAACTCGGTAATCTGCTCCATCGCATGGGAGATCTGGCCGGGGCGGTGCGGGAGTACGAGGCCGCCAACGCCTTGCGACCCGATTCGCCCATGGTGCTGAACAACCTCGCCCTCGCCTATTTCGAGCAGGGAGACGACAAGGCGGTGGAGGTGGCGGAGCGGGCATACCGTCTGGCGTCGGAGAATCCTGCCGTGGCCGATACCCGGGGCTGGATCCTGCTGCATCACGGAGATGTCTTCCAGGCCCTGGAACTGATCCGTCAGGCCGCCGAGCGACTGCCCGGTGTCGCCGAGATCCGCTACCATCTGGCTTCCGCGCTGGCCAGGGCGGGGCAGAAGGGCCAGGCGCTGCGGGTGATCGAGGATGCGCTTGGCGCCTCGGGTCCGGATGTGCCGTGGCGTGCGGAAGCAGAGGCGCTGCGGGCCTCTCTCCAGGAAGGGTGACGGAGGGAGGAATCGTTTAGCAGGCTGTTGAAAAACTCCGTTTTTCTGCAGCCTGTGCCGCGGTGCATGGATGCACCGCCGTTTTCAATGACGTCAAGTCATTGAAAACGTAAGGAAGCCGGAAATCACATTTTTCGGCTTCCGGCGTTGAAAAAGGCCAGGACGGCCTTTTTCAACATCCTGTTAGGGGAGGCGTCCGTTTTCGCGAAGAGGTACTCCCCCGGCGCTCGCCCGCCATCGGCGTGTGTGGTCCTCTGCAGGGCCGGGGGAAGGAAGGGGTGCGCGGAGGGGCGCGCGGGTTCGGATGGCGAGGCCGGGCAGGCGCCGGTAGTGCTCCTTGCGCCCAGAAAAAAGGCGGCTCCGGAGAGCCGCCTCACGATCCTCCGCGCCTGGACGGCCGGATCAGGCTGCCTTGCGCTTCTGCAGGCGCTTGGTGGCACCAAGGCCCAGGAGGCCGGCGCCGAGCAGCATCAGGGTGGCGGGTGAGGGCATCTGCTTCACATAACCGCCATTGATGGTGTTGCTGTAGAAGCCGTTGCCGCTGGCCCCGTAGGCCCAGTCGTCGATATTAAAGAGGAGATTGAACTGCCCCAGCCAGACGATAGGGTTGCCATACGCATCCTTGGTGTTGAGACCGAAGAAGGCCAGCAGATCCTCATTGATATTGGTATGGAAGAAGGAGAGCACCACCTCGTATCCTCCCAGGCTGTTGCCCTGCACGGTGGCGCTGTCGAACTCGCCATCGAAGATGGTGGTATCGGAGGAGTCGTCGGCGATGCCGTTGCCGTTGAGATCCACGGTGCCGGTCAGGGTGATGGAGCCGCCGCCTCCGAACTCCCACACCTCCCAGCTACCCATGGTGTACTGACTCTCCAGCGCGCCGGTCGTGAAGGAGAGGTTGCCATCGAGGACATCGTAGGTCTCCCCCTCGTGTTCGGGGGTGTCGGCCGCATACAGTTCCGTGATTCCGATATTGGTGCCCACCAGGCCCGACGTCGCCTCGCCGTCCCAGGAGATCTCCGCGCTACCCTGGGCAGCGGGATCGGCCTCGAAGTCCAGGAGCATGGCATGGGCGTTTCCTGCCAGCAGGCCGATTCCTGCAATGGCGCCGGCGACAAGATTTTTCCTCGTGTTCATTGGCATTCCTCGTCTTCTTGCGGTCTTCAAAGTTTTCCGGGGCTGCTGGCCGGTCGGGCCCTCAGCGAGTTGGATGATCTGCTCTTGATGCAAGCAATCATCGGGCCACTATGTGTAACCTGTTGAAGATCGGCCGTTTTCGTTGTTCGGAGGAGAAACCCGCTGCCGGACTTGTAAAAAATATGGACAGCGATTTCGCTTTGACACGGGGTGCCCGGGATCCCGAAGAGGATCTCTTCGCGGCCGGGGCAGGGTGGATCGGGGAGGCGACGGTGTCCCGCGGTTTGCGGTCCCGGGGGAGGGGGGAGGAGAAAACGGACGGGGGGCTTCCCTTCGGGGCCTCCATGGCGGAGGCGGGGCCGTTGAAAAGTGCCCGGCAAACTGGAACCATAGGAAAATGAAGAGGGTATTGAAAAAGGCCTTCCTGGCCTTTTTCAATACCGGAAGCCGAAAATGTGATTTTCGGCTTCCTCACATTTTCAATGACCCCGGGTCATTGAAAAGGCAGCGGTGCATCCCCGCACCGCGGCAAAGGCTTTTGAAAAACGGTGCTTTTCAACAGCCGGTGAAGTAAAGTTCCTGTCAAGGGAGCCGACGCAGAGAGGAGGCAAGGGTCGCTGTCGCCGCTCTTCGCTCTCGCGGTTGCCGGAGGACGTCCCCTTTCGGAATGTCGTCGTGCAAGGGAGTGCTCCGGTGTCCCGGTTGGGGCAAAGAGGGGGAACGGTAATATTTTACTTGGCCGGCCGGACAATTGCGGTATCTTAGACGTTTTCAATGAGGCCGGCAGCCTGTCGGACTTTGACAGGCGGTCAGGTTCTGGTGCATTCCGCGGGGCCCCGAGAGGCGGGAAGGCCCTCCCGGGGGACGCCGTGAACCCATCCTTGGGGGCTCGTCGGCGGCATCCCTG
>DRKO01000212.1 GCA_011051745.1 Chloroflexota bacterium
CGCCGGAAGGGGGCAGACTGGCGACCGGTGGCTGGCCGCGTGCTGGGCTGGCTGGCGGGGCAGGCTATAGCCGGGGGGCTGTGGCTTCCCTGGGTGCTGGCAACGGTTAACAGCACAATCGCCGGAGCCCGGACGGCGGCCTTCAACGCCGGATTAGCCCCGCGCGGCCCGCTGGCTTACTTTGGCGGGATGCTGCTGGAGTTCGCTTCCGGGCCGGTCGGCCCGGAGTGGGCACGGGGCGGGCTGGCGGTTCTGCTGGCAGGCGCAGCGCTGGCGGGGCTGGTTCACCTGTGGCGCAATCAGCCCGCCGGATGGCTGGCACTGGCGTGGCTGGCCGGGCCGCTTCTACTGGGGCTGGCCGCGCAGAGGGTGATCGTCTTCTTTCTGCCCCGCTTTTTGCTGTATGCCATGCCCGCGCTGGCACTGCTGGCCGGAGCAGGCATGTCAGCGCTTCGTCGGGGCGAGGAGATGCGCCTGCTCGCACGGGAGATCATAGCGGGGCTGCCAATCGCAACGCTCGCCCTGAGCGGTGCTCTTCTCTGGAGCCAGTACAACCTGCCCGATCCCGCGCCTGACCTCCGTCCTCTGGCCGCCGATCTGGCGGAGCAGATGCAGCCCGGTGATGCCCTGATCTACAGCTACTCATGGCAGCCGGGGATGCTGGCCGCCTATCTGCCGGAAGATCGCCAGCCGGTGTACTATGCCAGTTTCTTCGAGCCGGGTACGCTGGAAGAATCTCTTCAGGCGATCCTCGACCGGCATAAACGTGTCTGGTTGCTGACCTATGAGATTGGCGCGGACAACCCGATCAACGACGTGGGACTGTGGCTGCTGGCGCACAGCGCCTCACCGGGGGGAATGTGGTACGGCGAAAGCCAGTTGAGCCTTTTCATCGCGCCGGAGCAGGCCCACAACCCCGGCCCGCCCCGTGAGTGCGCGGATATGGACGGAGGGCGGATCACCCTCTGTTTCGCCCCTCTGGAGGGCACACCGGAACTGGAGCCAGCGACCCCGCTGGTGCTGGCGTTGAGTTGGCAGGCCAGCGTCCCGCTTGAGGAGCGTTATGTCGTGTTTGTGCATGTTCTGGGGCCGGATAGCCCCGTGCCGGTCGCCCAGCAGGATGGGGAGCCGGTCAACGGCCTGCACCCGACCTATACATGGCCTCCCGATCAGCCGGTGATTGACCTGCACGCCGTCAATCTGCCGCCGGAACTGGTCGCTCAGGGTCGGGTGTTCGAGGTTCGAGTCGGGCTGTACGATGGGGACACGCTGGAGCGGGTCCCTGTGGACGGGGGCGGCGACAGCGTGCTGATCGGGTCTTTCCGGCTGGCGGAGCCGGGGGAACACTGATCGTTGTCAGACCGGGCAGGGTTTGATAGACTCCGCCCGGTGTTCGGGAGAGTTAGACTGGCGTTCCACTGGCATAAACCGGTGCAGCCGACGGAGAGATCTGTGCGAATCCCACGCGCCCTAACCGCTCTATCCAGCCTGTTCGGGCTGTTAATCATTCTGCTGGTCGGGTATATGGTCAGCCGCCCACGCGGGCCGGTGATCACAGAAGCCGAGTTCGGCCTCTCAACAATCACCCCCAACGCGGATGGCGACTCCGACGTGACGCGGATCAGCTACCGCATCCGCCGTCCGGCGGTGATCTCGATCTACTTCGAGGACGAAAACGGCGAGCGATACTACTTCCGCCGTGAGCGGCCCCGCTCGCGCGGGGAGTACAGTGTGTTGTTCAGCGGCGTGGTCGAGGGTTTCGTGCAGGAGGGGGAAACCGTTCGCGGCGAGGTGCTGGCCCGGCTGCTCCCGGATGGCGAGTACACGTGGGTGATCGAAGCCGTTGACCAGGCGACCGGCCAGACCGACCGCGTCACCGGCTACCTGACCGTCGCAGATGCCGACCCGCAAATCCCCGACCTGTGGGAGTTCTCGATCTCGCCGGAGGTGTTCACCCCCAACCAGGACGGCCTGGATGACCGCGTCTGGATCAACGTCTACGTGCCCAAACCGGCCACCCTGCAGGTGTTCCTGATCAATGAGGAAGGCGAACGCATCTTCGTTCCGGAGTTTCAGGAAGCCCGCACCCCCGGCGAAGAAGGCCGACACAGCTTTGAATACGACGGC
Organism: Chloroflexota bacterium; assembly: GCA_011051745.1. GTDB lineage: Bacteria > Chloroflexota > Anaerolineae > Aggregatilineales > UBA3940 > DRKO01. The sequence continues at coordinate 2,128 of DRKO01000212.1, forward strand.
GGGGTGGATATGGGACGCAGCCCGCCACCCGACGGCACGTACACGGTGCTGGTCGAGGCCACGGATGAGGAGGGGCAGCGCGTCCAGCGCTCCGGTCGGCTGACGATTGAAAACGGTGGTCTGCCGCTGGCCGAGATCGTCGCCCAGCCAGTCGGCGACACGGTGCGTTTCTCCAGCCGGACGGTCGTGGTCGGTGACGTGCTGACCTTTGAGCTGACCGTCTGGAATTACGGCGACGCGCCGATCCGCACCACTGGCCCTGCGCCCGGCTACATCTACGATCAGGATGAGGTGTTCTCCAGCACCGGCTACTATGAGGAGTCGGGGGCCTGGCGGGTGGGCATTCACTGCGACACCTGTCTGGTGGATTATCCCTGGCGCTGGGCGCTCGGCACGCCGGAAAACCTGACACCCATTGAGAGCAACGGACAGGTACACTATTATCTGATGCCCGGCCAGCGGGTGGTTGTCACCGGCGGGATTCGCCTGCACAATATCGTTGAGTCGCGTAATCCTCAGCAATTCTGGGCCGGTTTGATCCACGAGGATGTGGGGATCGCGCCCCTCAACAACCGGGTTGACCCCCACTGGATCGAGATCGTCGAGGCCCCAGAAGAAGACGACTAGAGGATATGAGACGGATTCCATTCACATCATCATCAGCCAGTGAGGCAACCCTATGAGCGAAACAGCCAGGCCGCGTCCGATCATCATTGATACGGACATGGCCCCCGACGACTGGATGGCGATCCTCTACCTCCTGCAGTCCCCCCTTGCCGATGTCAGGGCCATCACGGTGACGGCCACCGGCGAGGCGCATAAGGGACCGGGCGTGCGCAACGCTCTGCGCCTGCTGGCTCTGGCCGAGCGGGCGGGCGTGCCTGTGGCCGGGGGGCGTGGGACGCCGCTACGCGGCGATCATCACTGGCCGCTGCTGGCCCGCCTCTTTGTGGACTGGCGTTTCGGGCTCCCCCTGCCCCGCACCCGCCAGCGGCCATCTCCTCAGTCGGCGGCAGGGCTGCTCACCTCGTTGATCATGGGCTCGCCTGAAAAGGTGACCCTGCTTGCCATCGGCCCCCTCACCAACGTGGCGGAGGCCCTTCTAGCCCGCCCGGAACTCGCCGACCGGCTCGAGATGATCTATATCATGGGCGGGGCAGTGGACGTGCCGGGCAATATCACGCCGTCCGGATTCACCCATCTGGAGAATCACTTCGCCGAGTGGAACATCTACTGTGACCCCTACGCGGCTTCCGTCGTTTTCGCCTCTGGCGCACCGATAACGCTCGTCCCTCTCGACGTGACCAATACGGCCCCCATCACCTCTGAATTCTATGAACGCTCCAGAGAACTTCAGGGAACACCGGCGGCCCGCTTTGTCCACCGGGTCCTGAGCCGTCTGAAGCCGCTTATAGAGCGGGGGGACTACTACTTCTGGGACCCTCTGACTGCCGTTCTGATCACGCATGACCACATAGGGACCTACCGCGACATGGCCCTAAAAGTGGTTGTCGAGGAAGGCCCGGAAAGTGGGCGGACGCTGGCCGCTGAGGACGGGCACAGAATCCGCGTGTGCACGTCGGTTGACGTTCCGCGCTTTGAGGAGATATTCCTCCAGACGCTTAACGGGACGCTTGGCTGACGGGGGCATGAGAGAAGGCACTTGCCCCGCGCTTGCAGTTCGGGTTATGATGAAGATAGTGAAAAGGGGGGAAGTACCATAGAACGCAACAAACCAGCCCTGTCGGTGATCGGTGTCTTCCTGCTGGTTGTGGCAGGAATTGTGGCCTGCCGGGGGCGTGTGGAGGCGCCCGCGCCGACGCGGGCCGTGCCGACCCGTTTCCCGACCGCCACGCCCCTTCCCCCTTTGCCAACTACATCGCCGGTGGGTAGCGCCGGGAACCCACTGGTCATACTTCTTGTGACGCCTGAGGCAGCCGGGCAATCCGGTGAGCTTGGGGAACTGGGGGATACTCTCTCCGAAGAAGCCGAGTTGAGCGTTGAGGTCCGCCAGACCGAGAGTTACGCTGAGGCCTACCGCGCACTGTGCAGAGGAGAGGCTCAGGTGGTTTCCCTGAACGCCTTTGCCTATCTGGCCGCCAGCGAAGAGGGCTGCGGGGAAGCTCTCTACCTGCTCGATCAGGGCGACGAACCGCCCGTACAGGGACAGTTGATCGGCTCGGCAGTCTACAGTATCTTTTCAGTAGAAGCATTCCGGGGCCGGACATTCTGCCGGGCTGATGCGTTCTCCGTGCCGGGCTGGATACTCCCCGCCCTGGCCCTTCGGGCACACGGGATCGATCCGTTCTCCGATCTGGCCGGAGTGGTTGACGCCGGGAGCGACGACGAGGTCATCCGCCTGATCGATCAAAGGGAGTGCGAGGTCGGGGCGACAGCCCTCGGCGCGGAAGAGGACGTGCGGGGGCTGAACGACCCCGAAGCCCTGCTCATCCTTGAGGAATTGCCCCCCGTCCCCGATGATGTTATCGTGCTCTCATCGCAGGTTGACGAATTCACCCAGGCTCTCCTGAGCGATCTGCTGCGAGAGCACCGGGAAGAGCTCGCCGGTATACTGGGGGTGGAGGCGCTCAGCCCGTTTGACGAGGAAGCCTTTTCCGGTCTGCAGACCCTGATCCAGGCTGCCGGGGTAGACATCCCGGCGCTGGCGAACTGATGGGTGCGGTTACACCCAATCCTGAAGAAAGGGGGTGATGCCGCGATACAGAGTTCGACTCCGGTAACCAGCCTCACGAATGTTTAACCGGTTGGTTCTTCATTGAGCAACCAGTCAACAAGGAGATAATGAAGAGATGCTCAAGAGCAAAAAGTGGTTGATCCTCCTGGCGCTCGTAGCGGTTGCCGCGCTGGGGATGGCTGCCTGTACGCCCCCTGAGCCGGAGCTGGGCAGCGAAGAGAATCCCGTGATCATCTCCTTCGTGCCCTCAGCCGACGCGGACACCGTTCTGGCGAGTGCAACGGCGATCACCGATGTGCTGTCCGAGAAAACCGGCCTGACGATCAAGGCCGAGGTTCCCACCAGCTACGTCGCCTCCATCGAGGCCATGTGCAACGGCGAGGCGCACGCCGGGGCGCTGAACACCTTCAGCTATGTGGTGGCCCATGAGCGGGGCTGCGCGGATGTGGCGCTGGTCTCGATCCGCTTCGGCAGCCCGACCTACTCCGGGCAGATCATCACCCGCGCCGATAGCGGCATCACCAGCCTTGAGGACCTGAAGGGCAAGACTTTCTGCCGCCCGGATGCTTTCTCAACCTCCGGCTGGATCATCCCCAGCATCGCGATGCGTGCTGCCGGGGTCGATCCGGACAACGACCTGGCCGAAGTCATTGACGCGGGCGGCCACACCGGCGTGGTACGTGCGGTGTATGATGGCGACTGCGACGCAGGCGCAACCTTCGTGGACGCCCGCAGCAATGTCGCTGAGGAACTGCCCGATGTCAACGACGTTGTAGTCGTCATCGAAACCAGCCCGCCCATCCCCAACGACACGATCAGCTTCCACCCCGACGTGCCCGCCGAGGTTCGCGACGCGATCGTTGACGCCTTCCTGGAGATGGCAAGCAACGAGGAAGAGCTGGCGATCCTTGAGGACCTCTATAGCTGGGCCGGCCTCGAGAAGGTGGACGACAGCTTCTACGATGGGTTCCGCCAGATGCTCGAAGCATCCGGTGTGGACGTAACAACCTTCATCGAAGAGTAATTCTCTGCAAGCGAAGGCGAGGCCCTGGAAGCCAGGGCCTCGTCCTCTTCCGCCAGCCCTGCAAAGAAGGGCTTCCGTCAGGAAGACAATTTACTTCATTCGCTCTCCCGGAAGTGCCGGGCCCCCGTCCGGCAAATGGATTCAAGGCCTGTGTGATATGCTCAAGGTAGAGAACCTCACCAAAGTCTACGAAGACGGGACAGTTGCCCTCCGGAATGTCAGTTTTGAAGTTGCCGATGGCGAGTTCATGGTCGTGATCGGCCTGAGCGGATCGGGCAAGTCCACCCTGTTGCGCTGCATTAACCGTCTGATCGAGCCGACCGAAGGGCGCATTATCTGGAACGGCGTTGACATCACCGCCGCCAAAGGGGAAGAATTACGCAAGATTCGCCGCCAGATCGGGATGATCTTCCAGCAGTTCAACCTGGTTGAACGCTCCAGCGTGCTCACCAACGTGCTGAGCGGGCGGCTGGGATACATCAACCCGCTCTGGAGCCTGATTAACTACTTCCCCAGAGAGGATCACGAGCGCGCGCTGGCAGCGTTGAAGCGCGTGGGGCTGGAAGACAAAGCCCACAACCGCGCGGATGCCCTGAGCGGCGGCCAGCAGCAGCGTGTCGGGATCGCGCGGGCGCTGATGCAGGAGCCCAAGCTTATACTGGCCGACGAACCCGTCGCCAGCCTCGACCCTGTGCTGGCCCACTCGATTCTGGGGCAGCTTGAGCAGTTGAACAAAGAGGACGGCATCACCGTCATCTGCAGCCTGCACTACCTGGACCTGGTTCAGCGCTACAGCACTCATGTGATCGGCCTGCGCGAAGGTCGGCTGGTGTTCGAAGGGGACAACGAGGACATCCGCCAGATGACCGACGAGCGCTTCAAAGAGATTTACGGGGAAGAGGCCGAGCGCATCGGGACCGGTAGCATCATGGGATAAAGGGATGAGCAATGAGCCACGCACCTGAGCACGACGGAGAGAAAGAAGAAAAGGTACTGGAGTCCTGGGAGCGGGCCCCCTTACCTGAGCGCTCCCCCTTAATTGCCGGGATACTCTCCATCATCCCCGGACTGGGGCACATCTATATCCGGCAGGTGTACCGGGGCATCGGTTACCTCCTGCTGAGCCTGGCGATGGCGGGGCTGACCTACTGGGCACACATAACCACCGAATTCGAGCCTTTCCCCGGCCTGATCACCGTTTTGCTGATCCTTGCCCTGCTCTTCTGGGCATGGGTGATCGTGTCGGCAGTTCTTGCGGCCCGTCAGCGTCGCTTCGCCCCTGCTATGGGACTGATCGTCGTACTGGCTTATACGTATATTCTGGGCTGGCAGGCAACCGAGGTTAACCTTCAGAAGTTCTTCACCGAGTTCCCCGACACGTTCAACATTTTCACGCGCGTGATGTGGCCCTGGCGGGCGGCCTTTGAGCGGGAGCAGGAACTTCTGATCGCCCGCGCCGATTTCGCCAACCCGTGCCCGGAGGAAGGGCTTCCTCCTCAGGAACCGGGCAGCGGCGATGAGGCCTGGATCGTCGTCGAACCGAACTGCGGTGAGTTCGCCCGGTACGTTCTGGGGGAGGGAGTACGGCCCGGCACGGAGTTAACCGTCCGGGGCGGGGGCTTCCTGCCAGACAGGGAAGTTGAGATATGGTGGAAGGACCCCATCGGGCAGGAGTTCCGGCCTATCTATGAGGGGGAGACGATCTCCGCCATGACGGACGACGAGGGGAATTTCAGCGTCACGTTTGGCGCACCCCAGTACGAGACGCCGCCTCAGGCCGTCGGTGTTCAGATTCATGAGGTGCAGGCCCGGCAGGTGACGGCCATCGGGGCGCTCCGGGTTTCGGAGAACCTGGAGTTGGCTATTAACCGGATGATCGTCACGATCTTTCAGGCCCTGATGGCGACCAGCTTCGGCATTGTCTTCGCCATCCCCGCCAGCTTTCTGGCGGCCCGCAACCTGATGTACGGCACGCTGCCCACCCGCATCATTTATTACGTGACGCGCTTCGTGATGAACGTCGCCCGCTCAATTGAGCCGATCATCTGGGCGGTGATCGCGGCGGTGTGGGTCGGGCTTGGCCCCTTCGCCGGCGTGATCGCGCTTACCATTCACACCATCGCCGCGCTGGGCAAGCTCTACTCCGAGGCAATAGAGAGCATCCAGCCGGGACCGATTGAGGCGATCTCGGCGACGGGCGCAACCCGCCTGCAGGTGATCGTTTACGCCATCGTGCCACAGATCATCCCCCCCTTCCTCTCATTCACCATCTACCGGTGGGACATCAACGTGCGTATGTCCACCATCATCGGCTTTGTGGGCGGCGGTGGCATCGGCCAGATTCTGTTCCAGTGGATCAACCAGTCACGCTGGAGCGCAGCAGGGATGGCCGTCTGGCTGATCGCGATCACGGTCTCCGTGCTCGACTACGCCAGCGGTGAACTGCGCAAGCGCTTTGTCTGATCTCTCACGCACCATAGGTTATAATCGGATGCCGCGACGGATTGTCGCGGCAGTTTTTTGTAACGAGGGAGTATGGCTTCGCTTCCACAGGCAAACCCGCCCCGCCTCGCGGTCGTCATCGTCGCCTGGAACGTGCGCGACCTCGTGCTGGCCTGCCTGCGTTCCCTGTTCGACGACCTGGAGCGTGCCGCCCTGCCCGGTGAGGTGTGGGTGGTGGATAACGCCTCCTCAGATGGCACGGCGAAGGCGATCCGATCTCACTTCCCGCAGGTGAACCTGCTGGAGCCGGGCGAAAATCTGGGCTTTGCGCGGGGCAACAACCTGGCGCTGCGCGAGATCGGCTTCCCGGAGGGAGCCGATCTGCCTGAGTACGTGCTGCTTCTGAACCCCGATACGGTCATCCAGCCGGGGGCGCTGTCCGCCCTTCTTGAAGGAATGGAAGCGACCGGCGCGGGGCTGGGCGGAGCGCGGCTTGTTTACGGTGATGGCTCGTTCCAGCACAGCGCGTTTGGCTTTCCGGGGCTGGCCCAGTTGATCGTTGACCTGTTCCCCGTTCCGGCCCGTCTGCGCGAAAGCCGGATCAACGGACGGTATCCGCGCTCGCTGTACGAGAGCGGGCAGCCCTTCGACGTAGATCATCCCCTCGGCGCAACGTTCCTGCTGCGGCGAGAGGCCATCCAGCAAACCGGCCTGTTTGATGAACAGTTCCACCTTTACTGTGAGGAGATTGACTGGGCGATGCGCATCCATGCGGCGGGCTGGCGCGTGGTCTGCATCCCTTCCGCCGAGGTGATCCACTACGAGGGGCAGAGCACGCGGCAGGTGCAGGCACAGTCCATCGTCAACCTGTGGACGGCGCGGCTGCGCCTGTATCACAAGCATTACGGCCCGCTCAAACGGTGGCTGGCGATCCGGATTCTACGGGCCGGAATGAACCGCCTGATTCAGACCACCGCCCGCGATTCCTCCCGCAGCGAGGAACTCCGCCGGGAGCTGGTGGAGGCTTACCGCGAGGTGCTCCGGCGGAGCGGCAGGATAGGAGCATGACAGAGCTGGCCGGGGTGATCATCACCCTGAACGAGGAAGCGCATATCGAGGAGTGTATCGCCAGCCTGCGCTGGACGGACGAGGTGATCGTCTTCGACTCGTTCAGCACCGACCGCACAGTGGAACTGGCAGAAAAAGCCGGAGCGCGGGTCATCCAGCACCCCTTCGAGAACTTCGGGGCGCAGCGCAACGCCGCTTTACAGGCCATTGATGCCGAGTGGGTTTTCTTCGTGGATGCCGACGAGCGAGCCACCCCGGAACTGGCGACAGAGATACGTCAGAAGATCGGGGGAGTGGAGCGCGGCTGGTGGGTTCCGCGTCATAACTACATTTTCGGGAGGCTGACCCTCGGCGCGGGCTGGTTCCCTGACTATCAGTTGCGCGTGCTGCACCGAACCAGCGCCCGCTACGACCCCGGTCGCCCCGTCCACGAGGAAGTGATCCTCGACGGCGAGGCCGGATATTTAGAGTCTCCCCTGATTCACTACAACTACCGCGATCTGGCTCACTTCATCGCCAAGCAGGAAACGTACACCGACTTTGAGGCCGGAATCCGCTACGGGAAGGGGCTGCGTCCCCGCCCCTGGACGTACCTCAGTGGCCCGCTGCGGCAGTTCTGGTGGCGATTCGTCACCCTGCACGGTTACCGTGACGGGCTGCACGGGCTGACGCTCAGCCTGCTGATGGCCTATTACGAGTACCAGACCTGGCGACGTGTCGCCAGATGCTGGCGAGGGGAGGCTCCCCCCGCTTCTCAAGGACGTTGAACCTGCCATGTCACCCTTCCGCAACCGTGATCTGTGGGCGTTGACCCTTTCTCACTTCATCGTGGATTTCTTCAGCGGCGCGGTCCCGATCCTGCTCGCCGCCCAGACCGCCCCCCTCGAACTCACCCCGGCCCAGATCGGCGTTCTGGCCTTTGGCTACCGGCTCTCCTCGTCGGTCACGCAGCCACTTTTCGGCCTCTTTGCCGACCGACGGCGGGCTCCGCTACTGGCGCTGGCGGGCGTTCTGTGGAACGGCGTATTTATCGGGCTGGCGGGGCTGGCCGGGCACTTCGGGGTGTTGCTGGGTCTGCTCGTGATCGCGGGGCTTGGCTCGGCGGCCTTCCACCCGCCGGGCGGGGCGGGCGTCCCCTACATCATCGCGCCTGAGCGGCGCGGCACGGCCATGTCTATCTTCCTGCTGGGCGGGAACTCCGGGTATGCCTTCGGTCCGCTGGCGGCGGGGTTTATCTTCACGGCCTTTGGCCCGCACGGAGCGCTCTCCTTCACCGTTGCCGCGCTGCTGATCGGGCCGCTGCTCTTCTTCCTGCTGCGCGGGCTGCGTTATGAGGGCTCCGCCTCGCCGCCGGATCGCTCCGCCCGTCCGGCACAGCCGGGAACCGCCCGCCTGCGGGAGAGTGTCCCCCTGATGGGGGTCGGTGTGCTGGCGCTGGTGATCCTGCTGCGCCAGTGGGCCAGCGAGAGCGTCAGCGTCTATCTACCCCAGTATTTTCTGGCACAGGGCTACAATCTGGCTTTCGCCGGAAATGTTTCCTTCGTGATGCGGATCATGGCCTCCCTGGGGAGCTTCGTCGCCGGATATCTGGCCGACCGCGTGGGCCGTAACCGGGTGATTGTGATCGGTCTGCTGGCCTCGGCTCCGGCCCTGTACGCGCTGCTCCACGTCACCGACGGATGGGTGTTCGCGCTGGCGGGCGTGCAGGGCTTGCTCCGCAATGCCTCCCTGCCGTTAACCCTGCTGATCGGGCAGGAGCTTCTGCCGGATCGCCCCGGCATGATGACGGGCCTCACAATCGGGTTCACATTCATCATGGGGGGCATCGGGACCGCCCTGACAGGCCTTGTGGCCGAGCATGTAGGCCTCGCCGCCACGTTGAACTGGCTGCCTCTGCTCCTCCTCCTGAGCGGGCTGGCAGCGATGGGGCTACCCGCTTCCTGGCGGCGGGCGCAATCGCTGGCGACGGGAGGACGTTAGCGAACACCTCCCACCGCCGGGCCATTCTTATGGCATCGTGAACTGCGTGACGAAATCGTTTACCACCAGCGTGTAGCTGCCCGGCCCCGGCGGCACGGAGAACACTACAAAACGCTCCTCAAACTCGGTCAGCACCTGTGGGCACATCATCCCGCGCGGTCTCCGCGTCTCGACCGTCACGTAGACGGTGTTCCCCTCCAGCCGATCCGAGATTAGATGCGTGCTGGTGCAGGCATCGGGGAGGTACCCCCGGATCGTGAGCTCCGGCGCGCCCTGCCCGGTGTCTACTTCGACATCCGTGATGACGGCCAGATCGTACTCGAACTCGTCCACGCCGCCCTGATCGTCTCCTTCATCCAGATCGGGGATGATGTTATCCACATCCAGCGTGAATGTCCCCGTCACGCCGTTGACGTCCACCGTGTAGGTTCCCGCTTCCAGCCCGTACACATCAAGCGGGACGACCTCCTCAAAGGGGACAAGCGCCTGCGTACACACCAGATCAGCCGGGCGAATGGTCGTGATCGTCACTTTGAACGTGTCCCCCTCGCGCTCCTGCGTGACCTCATAAATCGTCGTACAGCCGTCAGGCAGGCTCCCGCGTGCGATCACATTGATCTGCAGGGGGAACGATTCGAGGAACACGATCTCGATGCTCTCGACCATCGCCTCCCCGATGATCACATCCCCCTCAATCGGCGTGGGCGTGGGGAGCGGCTCGACGGTATCGTCCGAACTGACGGGGCGCTCCGGTTCGTAAGGCGCAGGTTCCTGAGGACTGCCGCCAGGTTGCTCCGGTTGTTCCAATGGCGTGCTGCCCGGTATAGTGAACGACGCACAACCGCTC
>DRKO01000213.1 GCA_011051745.1 Chloroflexota bacterium
CGTCGGGCGGGCGAGTCTGCGCGATGATCGAATCCAGCAGGCCGCGGATGGAGTGGCCTTCGTTCAGAACCGTAGCTACGAGTGAAACATGCATAGCGGGATTATACACAGTGAGCGCTGCAAATGGCGAATAAGGTATTCTACCAACCGTTCGCCTCAGAGCGCGACTCCGGGCAAAAGAGGCAGGCATGAGTGATAGCTTTGAACTGGAACTGACCGGCATGGCACACGGCGGCCCGGCACTGGGCAGACACGAGGGGCGCGTGATCTTCGTGCCCTATACGCTGCCCGGTGAGCGTGTCCGGGTGCGGATCACCTCCGAGCGCAGGAACTTCGCTCACGGAGAGGCGGTGGAGGTTCTCCGCCCCTCGCCTGCACGGGTTGAGCCGCTCTGCCCGCACTTCGGGCCGGGGCTGTGCGGCGGTTGCCAGTGGCAACACATCGCCTATGAGCAACAGCTTGAGTACAAGCAGGCCGTCGTCAGAGATCAGTTGAGGCGGATCGGCAAATTCCGTGACCCGGAAGTCCGCCCCACGTATCCCAGTCCCCTTCAGTGGGGATATCGCGTCTACATGACTTTCACCATGACCGCCGAGGGGAAGCCCGCCCTCTGGAGCGACGATAATAGCCGCCTGATCCCCATCGAGCGCTGCCACATCCTGCATCCGGCGCTGGTGGAGGTTTACGAGCAACTGGAGCTGAACGCGCCGGAGGTTGAGCGGATCAAGTTTCAGGTCGGCTCTGATCCGGACGACCGGATGATCATCCTCATGACGAGAGATGACCTCGCGCCGGAGATCGAGGTGGACCTGCCCGTCTCGGTCAACCTGCTGTTGAGCGATAACGAGCCAGTCAACCTGATCGGCAACGCTCACGTGAAGTATCGCATCTTCGAGCGTGAGTTCCGGGTGACGGCGGGCAGTTTCTTTCAGGCCAACCCCCCGGTGGCGGAGATGCTGGTTGAGGAGGTGCTGAAGCGCCTCAACCTGCAGGGGGATGAGGTGGTGCTTGATCTGTACAGTGGCGTGGGCCTGTTCACCGCCTTTATCGCCGAGCGAGCCGATATGGTGCTGAGCGTCGAAAGCTACCCTCCTGCTGTCACCGATGCAGACCAGAATCTCGCCGATCTGGACAATGTCGAACTGGTCGAAGGGGCGGTTGAGGCCGTTCTGGACGATCTGGTCGGCCCGTTCGACGCCGCAGTCCTCGATCCGCCCCGCTCCGGCCTCAGCCCGCGCGTTGTCCGGGGGCTGAGCCGTCTGTCGCCGCCCGTGATCGTCTACGTGAGCTGTGACCCGGCCACGCTGGCCCGCGACGCCAGCCAGTTGAGCCGCGCAGGCTACCGGCTGGTTGACGTGCAGCCGGTGGATATGTTCCCCCAGACGTATCATATTGAGTGCATTGCGACGCTATTGCATCGGTGATATTCTAGAACCCGCCTGATTTTCACAGCGAAGAAGGGGAGGTCTCCTATGAAATATCGTATTACAGGCACAACAATGCAGGTTCTTGACATTTTGCTTTTTAAAGGTGAGGAGGTCTTTACCGAAGCGGGCGGCATGGCCTGGTACAGGGGCCAGGTTCAGATGAACACCAACATGCCGGGGGGACTGATGGGCGGCCTGGGTCGGGCGCTCGCCGGTGAGTCGCTGTTCCTGACGACCTACACCGCTCTCTCCGATCAGGCGGAGGTCACCTTTGCGCCGGAGGCTCCGGGCGCGATCCTCCCTCTGGAACTGGCAGCCGGACAATCGGTCATCGCCCAGCGTGACGCATTTATGTGTGCTCAGCAGGGTGTAGAGCTGGCGGTCCACTTCAAGAAGCGGATCGGGGTGGGCCTGTTCGGCGGTGAGGGGTTCATCCTGCAACGTGTGAGCGGCCCCGGCATGGCCTTCTTTGAGATTGATGGCGAGGTTCGGGAGCTTGAGCTTGCCGCCGGAGAGGTCATCCACGTTGATCCGGGGCACATCGCGCTGTTTGAGGCTTCTGTTCAGCACAGCATCGAAGCGGTGAAAGGTGTTAAGAACGTGCTCTTTGGCGGCGAGGGGTTATTCCTGGCAACCCTGACCGGGCCGGGCAAGGTCTGGCTCCAGACGATGCCGCTCAGCAATCTGGTAGCCAAGATCGCTTCGCGCCTGCCGAGCAAGTAACTGCCTTGCACGGACACCGGACGCCGGAGCTCTCTCCGGCGAGGGGCTCTGCCGGGGGAGAGATCGTCTGAGAATACCCCGTAGCCGGAGCAAACTCCCGTTGATTTAAGGAGGCTTGCCCCGGCTGCGGGGTTCTCGCTCTGTTTCCCCTGCGAACAGACAGTACGAAGAAGGAGCACTGCCCGTGAAACTTGACTGGAAAAAGACCTTTCTGATCGGTTTCGGTTTCTTCGGCATCAGCGTGATGTGGCAGCTTTACGACTCGTTTGTGCCCATCTTCCTGCAATCTGGCCGACCGGACTTCGTGTCCTCGCGGAATGTGCTGGGGTTCGGCCTGACTGCCACGCTGACCGGCGCTATCATGGGGATAGATAATCTGGTGGCGATCTTCATTCTGCCTCTGATCGGGATGTGGAGCGACCACGTCCGGACGAGGATCGGGCGGCGCTATCCGTTTATCATCACGGCTGCGCCAGTCGGTGCGCTGGCGTTCGTCCTGATGCCGATCGCCTCAGGGTTGATCAACCCGGAGGCCAACGGCAGCGTGGCGGATAACATGCCCGCCTTCATCCTGTTCATGACAGGTGCGGGGTTGATGCTGCTGGCGATGGCCGTCCTCCGCACACCGGTGATCACCCTCATGCCGGACCTGACCCCCTCCCCGTTGCGCAGCAAGGCCAACGGCGTGATCAACCTGATGGGCGGCGTCGGCGTTGTGATCTCCTCGTTCATCATCGCACGCCTGTTTGATCTAAACCCCGTCCTTCCCTTTGTCACCGGCTCAGCGGTTCTTCTGATCGCGATAGTGTTACTCTTCGTCTCTGTTAAGGAGCCGGACGTGGAGAGCCTGCCCCATTCGGAGGAACACGAGGCGAGCGAGGAAGAAGAGGCATTGCGTGCCCTGAAGGGCCTGCGGGTGGTTCCAAGAGAACACCGCCGCAGCCTGGGCTTTCTCCTGCTGGCGATCTTCGCCTGGTTCATCGGGTATAACGGCGTCAGCACGTTCTTTACCTCGTATGCCGTCAACGTTCTGCATGTTTCCGAAGGGCTCGCTCCGACGCTGTTCGGCATTGCCGGGGTGACGTTTATCCTCTTCGCCATTCCGGCAGGGTTTATCGGCGAGCGGTTCGGACGCCGGCGGACGATCAGCGTGGGGCTGGCGATCTTCGGCGTGTTGCTGGTGGTCGGATACTTTACGACCAACCCGACCGTGATCGGGGCCGTGCTGGGCGTCGGTGGGCTGGCGTGGGCACTGGTCAACATCAACTCGCTCCCGATGGTGGTGGATACAACCAACGACGCCCGGCTGCTGGGGACTTACACCGGCCTGTATTATCTGGCCTCGCAGACGGCTTCGACGGCGGCCCCGGCGATCACAGGGGCATTCGTAGACCTGACCGGCGGCAATTTCCGTGTGATCTTTCTCTCCGGCCCGCTCTTCTTCCTGCTGGCTATTCTGTGTATGCAGTTCGTCACGCGGGGGGAGGCGCACGCCGTCGAGAGTGTGCCGGTCACAGCCGACTGAGGCAGAGTACGCCGGACTGTTCCGAGTTTCGCTCGCTTACGCTTTTCTGGAGAAGGGGTCTGAGAAATGTCCTATGAATACATCCTGACCGAGGTACACGACCGGGCGGGCCTGATCCGGCTGAACCGCCCCAGAGTGCTTAACGCGCTCAACGTCGCGCTGATGAACGAACTGGCCGACGCGCTGGCGGCGTTCGATGCGGATGAGGCAGTCGGCGCGATGGTGATCACAGGTAACAACCGGGCCTTCGCCGCCGGAGCGGACATCGAGGAGATGGCCCCCCGGTCGGCGGTCGAGATGCTGACGGCCGATATGATCAGCGGCTGGGATCGCATCGCGCAGATGCGTAAGCCGGTGATCGCCGCCGTGTCTGGCTACGCGCTGGGCGGAGGCTGTGAACTGGCGATGATGTGCGATATGATCGTCGCCAGTGAAACGGCGGTGTTCGGGCAGCCAGAGATCAACCTGGGCATCATCCCCGGCGCAGGCGGCACGCAGCGCCTGATCCGGGCGGTCGGCAAGGCGCTGGCGATGGAGATCATCCTCAACGACCGCCGCCTGAGCGCGGACGAAGCCTACCAGTTCGGGCTTGTGAACCGCGTATATCCGGTTGATAGCTATCTGGATGAGGCCCTCAGGCTGGCGAATGAGATCGCGGCCCGCGCCCCGATCGCCGTGCGGCTGGCGAAGGAATCGGTCAACAAGGCCTACGAGATGACGCTCTCGGAAGGGTTGGCGTTTGAGCGGCGCAATTTCTACTTCCTGTTCAGCACCGAGGATCAGAAGGAGGGAATGGACGCCTTCCTCAAAAGGCGTGATCCCCAGTGGAAAGGGCGGTAAAATCGAGGCCCTGCCCGGCTCCACCCGGACAACAACCTGCTGACAGAGGTATGCCTGATGACCACATCGCACAAGTCTGATCGCTCGATCCTGCTCGGCCTGGTAGCTTTTCTCGGAACATTCCTGTTCATCCCCCTGTGGGATGTTTTCGCTCTGGTCTACAGCCTGCTGGTCGGCCTGAAGGCTCGCCGCGACCCCGACCGTCGTCAGGAGGCGCTCGCCGTTGCCATTCAGCCTCTGCGTCGGTTGCTCTTTCTGGGAGTTGCCTACGCGCTGGCGCTGGTGGGCTTCGGGGTGCTGCGGGGGGTGATCGCACAGCCCGGCCCCTTTGGATTCCTGATCACCGGGGCGAGAAACTACCCGGACCTGGCGACCGGTCAGGCATGCTGCGATGTTTCGACTGCTATCGCACCGGAGACGCCGGTCAGCGCTTTTCTGGCGGAGCGTGTCCCGAACACGCTTCGACTGCTGGCGGCAACGTCGGTGATGGCGCTGCTGCTCATCGGCGTGCTGGTCACGGTTGCCCTCCTGACGCATCGCCTGATCCAGCGTCGAGAGACGCCCGGCTATCTGCTCCACAGCCTGCTCCGGCTGAGCGCCTTCCGGCTGATGGTTCCGCCGGTGACGGGGATTGCCATGTTCGTGATCCTTTTCTTCGTGCTGCGGTTTCCGCTCTTTCCCTTCGGGGGTGCGACCAGCATCGTGCTGCCTGAGTCAGGTAGCCTCTTTATGGATCGGGTGCGTCATCTGATCCTGCCCGGCCTTTCGCTTGCGCTGATGCCCTCTCTGATCGCCGCACAGGCAGGCGTGCGGGCCTGGGTGGATCAGGAGGAGCGGGGCGATCCGGGCAACACGCGCTGGGCCATTCTGGGAATGGAAATCGCCCGGACGTTTTATCAGCAGGCAGGCTGGATCCTCGGCGGGGTGCTGGTGATAGAGATACTCTTCGGCTATCCGGGGATCGGGAACCTGCTGGTTAACGCGGTGCTTGAGCAGGACGCGCCTTTGCTCGTCGCCTCGCTGAGCGTTTTCCCGCTCTGGTTGCTGATCGCCCGTGCCCGGATGGCGCTGACCGGCAGCGCAGAGCGAGCCTTCACGTTCGACCATCCGATAGGCGAGAGCATAAAGCAGGATGCGCCCGCTCCATCACGCCCCCGCCCGATTGATAAGATATGGCTGGGCGTTGCCCTGCTCCTGCTGCTCTTCCCGATAGTCTCGATTGTCCGGGGGGTGGTGGCCTCCCCCTACGATCCGCGTGAGACGGGCGTCGGCGACCCTTACGAGGGTCCATCTGCCGAGCATGTACTGGGGACGGATTATCTGGGACGGGATGTCCAGAGTCGTATCTTTGAAGCCCAGCGCGTCACGCTGAGTATCACGCTGGTTAGCGGTCTGCTGGCGCTGGCCGTTGGTGGCCTGTGGGGAGGGGTCAGCACGGCGCTGCGTCGCTGGCGCGGGGTCTACGGCGAGTCGCTGGCCGATTTGATCCGCATCCCGGCGGAAGCTGCGATCGTCCTGCACCCTGCCCTTGTAGCGCTCTCGTTTACCGTCGGGCGTTACAGCGGTGGAAGCACCAGCGTGACCGGGCAATCGCTGGCCGGGGTGGGGATGGCGATCGGGCTGGCCCTCTCGCCGCGTGTCGCCTGGGCAGTCGAGGCTCTGTGGGAGAATGCCCCTGCCGGGCGTTCGCTGAGCTGGCGACTGGGGGGAACCCTGCTGGTGATCTACGCGGCGGCCCTCTTCGCGGCGTTCCAGTATAGCGTTCTGGTGAGCTTCCTTTCGTTCGGTGTGCAGACGCCTATCGCCTCGCTGGGCAATCTACTGGTCAACTATCAGGAGATTCTGGCAGGGACCAAGGCCGTCGCGGATGCCCGCTTCTACGTGCTGGCCACCAGCCTGACGGCCCCGGCAGGCATCACGGCGCTGGCCCTCTACGTGCTTCAGGATGCTCTAACCGATGTGTTCGCGTTCCGGCGCAAGAATTTTCTCCCCCGGCTGTTCAGCTAGGGGCGCAACCGGACTTCGGTCGCGAGAGGAGAGAAAGGGGGCTGGGCGAGTCAGTCGTCCAGCCCTTTTGTAGATGATCTGTCGGAGGGGGACGCGCTCTTCTGCCCACCGGGGAGGAAGTCGGTCAGGTCGAGGGCGGCGTAGAGGCGGCGACGAGCCTCACCGGGCAGTGAGCGCTGGCCGTGCTCACGGTACAGCTTAACGGTCATGGCGAGGGTGTCTACCACAATCCGACAATCCTCACACTCGGCCATATGGCGCTCGATCTCCCGACACAGGGATTCCTCGGCTTCGCCGTCCAGATACAGGGAGAGCGTGCCCAGCATCTCGCGGCAGGATTCTCTCTTGTGGTTGCTCATGATCGCTCTCCGTCTTCGCCGTCGTTTGCCCACTCGGCGAAATACTCCGAGAGACGCTCCCGGAGGAACAGGCGTGCGCGGTGTAGCCGCGACTTGACAGCCGGTATGGAGAGGTTCAACACCTCGCCCGTCTCTGCCGTAGACAGCCCCTCAATATCGCGCAGAACGAACACCGACTTGAGCGAATCGGGCAGGAGCTGAATAGCCTCCTCCATGTACGCCAGCGCCTCGCTGCTCAGGAGGTCGCGCTCCGGCAGACAGCACCAGTCAAAGAACTGGCGCGGGACCATCTCGCCATCGTCCAGGGTGAGAGGATCGTCTATCGAGATGGTGTCGGGTCTCTTTTTGCGGCGGCGCATCATGGCCGTGTTGTAGGCGATCCGGTAAAGCCA
>DRKO01000214.1 GCA_011051745.1 Chloroflexota bacterium
ACTACCCGCTGAGGGTACTGAAAGCAACAGGAGGAGCAGGCTTTGGCTTACGCATCATGGCTACATCCACTGACTACCCGCCGAGGGTACTGAAAGGTTGCTGAAAGGGTACAACAGATGAGGGGCGAAGGAGCTACATCCACTGACTACCCGCTGAGGGTACTGAAACATGGGTTACATGGAAGACGGGATCATGATCATCGCCGCTACATCCATTGACTATCCGCTGAAGGTACTGAAAGTGGGCGGCTTCTGACCTGCTGTATCAGGTGTTTGTGAGCTACATCCATTGACCACCCGCCGAGGGTGCTGAAACAACCACTTCCCCCTGCCCCGCACTGGTCATGACGGAGAGATTCTTGACAACCGCCCCGAATCCCTTTATACTGGTCACAGTTACTTTATTTGGTGAATAAAGATATTCCCATGCCACCTGCCAACCGCGTCCTGCTCCGGGCGATCAATCGCTCTCAGGTCCTCAACACCATTCGCACGCACGGCCCGATCTCACGGGCCGACATCGCGCGTGTCACCGGCCTGAGCCAGGCCACGATCACGACCATCACGGCGGAGTTGATCAACGAGGGGCTGATCCTGGAGAAGCAAACCGGCAACTCAACCGGAGGGCGCCCCCCCATCCTCCTCGACCTGAACCCCGAAAGCCTGTACGTCGTCGGCCTCAAACTGACCGAGCACTACATCAGCGCGGCGCTGACCAACATCCGGGCCGACGTGATCACCAACCTGACGATCCCCGCTTCCGGCGAGACCCACTCCGTCGAATGGGTCGTTGACTTTGTGGAAGAGGCCGTCGAGCGCAGCCTCACCGCCGCAGGTGTCGGGCGCGGGCAACTGGCCGGAGTCGGGATCGGGATGGCGGGCGTCATTGACAGCGTGACGGGCGAATGCCGCTACTCGCCCTTCTTCCAGTGGCAGGACGTCCCTTTCCGCCAGCTTGTCGAGGAGCGGCTCCGGGTTCCGGTTTACGTGGATAACGACGTCAACACGCTGACGATGGCCGAGCAGTGGTTCGGGCACGGGCGCGATGTGGACGACTTCCTCGTCATCACGATCGGGCGCGGCATCGGGATGGGGATCGTGGTGAACGGACAATTTTATCGCGGCGCAGGGGGCGGCGCGGGAGAACTGGGGCACACGGTGATTGACCCCGAAGGCCCCCTGTGCGATTGCGGCAAACATGGCTGTCTGGAAACCTACGTCAGCGACGGAGCGCTCGTGCGTCAGGCGCGGGACGCCCTTCAGGGGGAGGAACTGATCATCGAAGAGATGGTGGCCCGCGCTTCCGATGGTGAGCCTGCGCTGCAGGCGATCTTCGAACGCGCGGGGCACGTTCTGGGCGTCGGCGTGGCGAACATGGTCAACATCTTTGATCCGGCCCGCATCATCATCACCGGCGAGGGAACGCGGGCAGGCGCGCTGCTGTTCGACCCGATGCTTGAATCAATCGAACGGCACACGTTCAACGGGCTGGCGGAAGATGTCGAGATCGTCATTCAGGAATGGGGCGATGAAGCCTGGGCACGCGGAGCGGCCAGCCTGGTTTTGCGGGAGCTGTATAAATCCCCCATTCACAAAGTATCCCGCTGATACTCACCGGTTTATTTTTTGGTCGGAGTTTATTCACTCACTAAAGAAAGTAGGGAGCGATGACACAGTAAGGAGGTGCTCACGTTTACCATCCCGCAACACTCGTAAGGCAAGCCCCGATTGACACAGTCAGGCTAACTGATGAGGAGGACTAACAAGATGAAGAACAGAAAACGCCTTATTCTGCTGGCAGTGAGCCTCATGCTCCTGCTGATCCTGTCTGCCTGCGCCCCCGCAGGCACGGCTGAGGAACCCGCCGCCGAAGAAGAAGCCGGGCAGGAGGCTGAAGCCGAGGCCCCGGCGGAAGAGGAAGCCGCCGAGGCCCCCGCCGAAGAGGAAGCCGCACCGGCAGAGGAAGAGGCCGAGGCCCCGGCGGAGCCGGTCACCGTGACGTACTGGCACACGATGAGTGACGCCGAGGTCGAGGCGATGGAAGAGGTCATCGCCATGTTCGAGGCCGAGCATCCCGACATCACAATCGAGATGACGCGCTACGCCTACGATGACTTCAAATCCGCGCTCCTGACCAGCCTGGCCGGCGGGGAAGGCCCCGACACGGCCCGTCTGGATATCATCTGGGTTCCCGAATTCGCGGAACTCGGTGCGCTGGTCGCGCTGGATGAGGCCATGCCGGACTTCGACGAGATCGCGGCGCAGACCTTCCCCGGCCCGCTGGCGACCAACTACTGGGACGGCCATTACTACGGCCTGCCGCAGGACACCAACACGCAGGTGTTGCTGTGGAACCGCGAGGTCTTCGAGGAGGCCGGTGTTGAAGGCCCGCCCGCCACGCTGGAGGAGTTCCAGCAGGTCGCCTGTGAACTGAGCGAGGGCGAGGAGCGGTACGGCTACGCGATGGGCGGAACCTACTTCTGGGCTCCCGCGCCGATCTTCTACTCGATGGGCGGCCAGATCGTGGACGAGGACATCACCACCGCTCAGGGCTATATCAACGGCCCGGCCAGCGTCGCCGCTTTCCAGATGCTGGTTGATATGTACAATGAAGGCTGCCTGTCCCCCAACCTGCTGGGCGGCGGGATCGGCACGGCGGACGGCCACGCCACCGGCCTGTACGCGATGATCATTGACGGGCCCTGGATGGTTGACATCTACAAGGCGGACTACCCCGACTTCGAGGTCAACTTCGCCCTTGTCCCTGCCGGGCCGGACGGCACGACCAGCTCGGTTGTCGGCGGGCAGAACGTCGTCGTCTTCGACGGCTCAGAGCATCAGGAAGCCGCCATCGAGTGGGCACGCTTCCTGCTCTCTGAGGAGGCCCAGCTCAAGATGGCCGAGCGCGGCGTGATCCCCACGCTGAGCTCTGTCGCGGGCGATCCGGGTCTGCCGGACTACTTCGACGTGTTCATGCAGCAGCTTGAGACCGCGCAGGCCCGCGTGCCGCATCCCCGCTGGGGCGACATGGACGGCGCGATCAACAACGCCTTCCAGCGTATGCTGCGCGGCGAGCAGACCGTGCAGGAGGCGCTCGATCAGGCCGCTGATGAGATTGACGCTCTGCTGAATGAGTAACGCTTCGCATCCGCAGAGGGCTGCCCGGACTCCTTCGGGAGTCCGGGTGGCCCCGGCCAGACACAGAAGGACGCCCCCGACAATGGGCAACACCCTTCAGGCACACCGCAAAGCCAGAAACAGCGCCACAGGAGGCGGCCTGCCGCCCCGCCTCCTGCAGGCCGGAGCGGCCTACCTGTTCCTGCTACCCGGCTTCCTGTTGCTCACGCTGTTCATCCTCTACCCCATGCTCTACTCGCTGCGCATCAGCTTCTTTGACTGGAACGTCATCAAGCCGGAGCGCAGCACGTTTGTCTGGCTGAGGAACTACCGGGAGGTTCTCAGCGACCCGATCTTCCGCCGGGCCGTCCTGAACACACTGGTTTACACCGCTGTGACCATCCCGACGGAGCTAATCCTCGCGCTGGCGGTGGCCCTGCTGCTCGATCAGCATATCCGCTTCAAGCCCTTCTTCCGGGTGGTCTACTACCTGCCCGTCATCACCTCATGGGTGATCGTCACCCTGATCTTCGAGTACCTGTTTAACAGTCAGGCCGGACTCATCAATTATTTATTGCGCGACGTGCTGCACCTGACCGCGGACCCGATCCGCTGGCTGGCCGATCCGATTCTGGTAATGGTTCCGATCAACCTGCTGGGCATCTGGAAGGGGGTCGGATGGTCCATGATCATCATGCTGGCCGCCCTGCAGGAGATACCAACCGATCTGCTGGAGGTGGCCGCCGTTGACGGGGCCAACCCCTGGCAACGCCTGTGGAAGATCACCCTTCCCCTGATGCGCCCCACGCTGGTTTTCCTGCTGGTGGTGCGCGTCATCGGCGGGCTGAACGTCTATATCTCGGTGCTCCTGATGACGAACGGCGGGCAGCCGCTCGACCTGACGCACTCGATCCTGACGCTGATGTACAAAGAAACGTTCGACCGCCTGAATTTCGGCAAAGGCGCGGCCATCAGCTACCTGTTGATGCTGCTCGTCTTTGTCATCAGCGTGATCCAGATTCGCCTGCTGCGCCGACGAGTGGAGATGTAAACGATGTTCCTTCCGAGCGAGTATCGCTGGCCCCACAAACTTGTGACCTATCTCCTCCTCCTGATCGGCATCGTGATCGTCGCCGTCCCGTTCCTGCTGATGGTCTCCACCTCCCTCAAGCCCCAGCAGTACACGTTCGAGTACCCCCCGCGCCTGATCCCCACCGAGGTCACGTTCAGCAACTACACGCGGGCGCTGGCTCAGGATATGTTCTTCCGCTACTTCCTGAACAGTCTGGTTGTCGCGCTCTCGACAACCGCTCTGACGGTCGCGATCTCGGCCTCTCTGGCCTATGCTTTCGCCCGTCTGGAGTTCCCCGGCAAACAGGTGCTCTTCTACATCCTGCTGATGGGGATGATGATCCCGCCGGTGATGCTGATCATCCCCCAGTTTCTCGTCGCCAAGTCGTTGAAGTTGCTGAATACGCTGGCCGGCCTGATCGTCGTCTACATCGCCATGAACCTCCCGATGCAAACCTTCCTGCTGCGCGGCTTCTTTGAGGGCATCCCGCGCGATCTGGAGGACTCGGTGCGGATTGACGGCGGCGGGCGCTGGACGATCTTCCGTCACGTGATCCTGCCGCTCTCCCGTCCGGGGCTGGCGACCGTCGCCATCTTCACCTTCATCTATAGCTGGGAGGAGTTCCCCTGGGCGCATGTCGCCATCAAGGAGACGACGCGCCGGACTCTGCCCATCGCCATCGCCCTTTTCCAGAACCAGCACCTGACGCAATGGGGGCAGGTCTTCGCCGCCTCGATTGTGGCCCTGATCCCGATCGTGACCGTCTTCGTCGCCCTGCAACGCTACTTCATCCGGGGCATCTCGCGCACAGGGCTGAAGGGATAACCGCCCCGGTAAAGCCATGGCCTCAACTCCCGTGACTCTGCATGACCTGTATCCAGACAGAGCCTTCTACCGCCCCGGCGAAGAGGTCCGGCTGATCGTCGAGCTCGCGGCGGAGAGGCCCTGCCGGGTGCGCGTCACCGCCTCGATCACCCATCTGGCGAAGGAACTCGCCGCCCCGTCCCGCACCCTTGCCCTCCAGAGGGGACGGCACAGCGTGACGCTCAACTGGAGGCCGCCCCCGACAGCCCCGCGCGGCTACGGGGTGGATGTTCGGGTCGAGGCGGAGGGCGGGGAACCCCTCGACCGGCGATCAACCGCCTTCGACGTGCTCGAACGCTGGAGCCAGAGACCACGCTACGGCTTCCTGACCGACTTCACGCCGGGGCGCGAGGACGTGGATCAAACGGTCGCCGCGCTGGCCCGCTACCACATCAACGGGTTGCAGTTTTACGACTGGATGTACCGCCACGCCGAACTGCTGCCGCCGGAGGGTCAGGAGGAGTTCACCGACCCGCTGGGGCGGCGGCTCTCGATGGGCACGGTGCGCGCCTTCATCGCGGCGGCCCATGCCCGCAACATGGCGGCCATGCCCTACACGGCCATCTACGGGGCATCGCCGGAGTTCGCGGAGGCGCGGCCCGGCTGGGTTCTGTATCGCCCTTCCGGGGAGCCGATCACCTTCGCCGGGGGGTTCCTCACCCTCATGAATCCGGCCAGCGGATCGCCCTGGGCAGAGCATCTGCTCGGCCAGTTCGAGGCCGTGCTCCGCGCGACCGACTTCGACGGGCTGCACATTGATCAGTACGGCGAGGAGCATACCGGCTCCGTCGCACGGGACGCGGCGGGCAGGCCGGTTGACCTGCCGGAGGCGTTCGTCGGGATGATCCGCGCCGCCCGCGCCCGTGCCACCGCGATCAGCCCCCGGCGAAACGCGATCGTCTTCAACTGTGTGGCAAACTGGCCGATTGAGGCCATCGCACCGGCGGAAGTGGACTTCGTTTATATCGAGCTCTGGCCGCCCGATGTCACCTACGGGGCGCTCCACCGAGTCATCGTGCAGGCCTGGCAGTTAAGCGGCGGGAAACCCGTCGTGCTGGCCGCCTACACCGACCCGCAGAAGGCGGTCACCGTCCGGCTCATGAAGGCCGTGATCTTCGCGAGCGGCGGCACGCAGATCGAGCTGGGCGAGCGGGACGGGATGCTGGCCGATCCCTACTTCCCGCAGTACAGGCCCATCCCCCCCGCCCTCCGGCGCACTCTGCGCCGCTATTACGATTTCGCCGTGCGGTACGGGGACGTGCTGGCGGGGGACGCTCAGGACGCCACGCCGCAGCGAGCGGCCCGTATCCTCATCGAGGGGCAGCCGGTCTCAGCCGATCTCTCGCCGGACACGGTGGCCGCGATCAGCCGCCGGGGGGCGGGTTTTGAGGCGCTCAGCCTGATCAACCTGCGGGGGATACATACGCCGCAATGGACGGACCCCGCGCCCCCGCCGCCGCTCCGGCTCACCGATCTGAGGGTGCGGGTGTACGTAGAGGGGCCGGTGCGCCGTCTCCGGTGGGCCTCTCCAGACGTGGAGCCGCGTTTGCGGCCCCTGCCCTTCGCTCAGGGGGCTGATCGGAAGGGCGCGTATCTCGAATTCACGCTCCCTGAACTTGCTTACTGGGCTCTTATCATTCTCGAAGCGACGGCGGAAGACCATCTATGAGCGACTTATTCCAGCACAGCATTCAGGTGATTCTGGAAGGACAGGCCGACTCAGGAGCATACATCGCCTGCCCCAGCATGCCCGACTACGCCTACTGCTGGTTCCGGGATGGAACGTTCATCGCCCGTGCGATGGATCTGGCAGGCCAGCCGGAGAGCGCCCGCCGCTTCCACGACTGGGCGGCGGCGGTGATCTGCGAGCGGGAGGCCATCGTCGAGCGGGCGCTGGAGAAGGCCGCTCGCGGGGAGCCGCTCAGCGAGAGCGATTACCTGCACACCCGCTACACCCTCGACGGGCAGGAAGGCGAGGACGAGTGGCCCAACTTCCAGCTTGACGGCTTCGGAACGTGGCTCTGGGGGATGATCGAGCATCTGAGGCAGGGCGGGGACACCCGCTTTCCGCCCATCTGGGGACAGGCAGCGGAGCTCGTGGCGCGGTATCTGGCCGGGCTGTGGCGCTGGCCTAACTATGACTGCTGGGAGGAGTTCGGGGATCGGGTGCACCCCCACACGCTGGCCGCCCTCTACGCCGGGCTGCGGTCCTACGCCTCGTTCACCGGCAGGACGCAGTACGCCCGCGTGGCAAAGCAGATCAGGGGCCACATCCTTCAGCACGGCGTGCGGGACGGGCACTTTGTCAAGTACATTGGGACGGACGCCGTGGATGCCAGCCTGCTGGGGGTCGCCGTGCCGTATGGCGTCGTTCCTCCTGACGACCCGCGTTTTCAGGCCACGCTGGCACGCATCGAGGCCGATCTGCGGCAGGAGGGCGGCGGCCTGCACCGCTACGCGCGGGACACATACTACGGCGGGGGCGAGTGGCTCCTGCTCACGGCCTGGCTGGGCTGGGTGTATGCAGAGATCGGGCAATCGGAGCGGGCCGAGGAGTTACGGGCGTGGGTGGCCGCTCAGGCCACCGATTCGGGCGACCTGCCCGAACAGGTTCCCGTCCACCTGAACGACCCGCCTTATCTGGAATGGTGGATCGAGCGCCGGGGACCGATCGCCACGCCGCTTCTGTGGTCACATGCCATGCTGCTGATTCTGGATGTGCGGCTGGGGGCGGGGCGCGGCCCTGCGTGAGACGGACTCACGGAGAGCATGAGCCACTCGCCGCCCCCTGCAAACCGGACGCTCCTTCCCGCTTTCCCTTGCCGACCGGCTCAGCTAAAATAGAGACCTCATCCGACGGGCACACCATCCGCAGGGAGGAGCACCGCTATCTTGCACCCACTGACCGGCGTCCGCTTCTTCGCCCTCGACATGGACGGCACGCTCACGCTGGGCGAGCGGCTGCTCCCCGGAGCACGCCGTTTCCTCGATCTCCTCGACGCAAACGACATCGGGTATCTCCTGCTGACCAACAACTCATCAAAGCATCGCGGGCTGTACGCGGCCCGCCTGCGACGGCTCGGTCTGGCCGTGCCGGAGGAGAGGATTTTCACCTCCGGCGAGGCGACCGCCCTCACGCTCCGCCGCCGGAAGCCGGGGGCGAGAGTTTTCCTGGTGGGCACGCCCGCGCTGGAGGAGGAATTCCGGCGGCACGGCTTCACCCTCACGGCGGACGCCCCGGAGTACGTCGTGCTCGGCTTCGACACCACGTTGACCTACAGAAAGCTCTGGCAACTCTGCGACTTCGTCCGGGCGGGCCTGCCCTACATCGCCACCCACCCCGACCTCAACTGCCCGGTCGAGGGCGGATACATGCCCGACATCGGCGCGACAATCGCCTTCGTCGAGGCGTCCACAGGCCGCCGCCCGGACGTGATCGTGGGGAAGCCCAACCCGCCCATCGTGGAAGCGCTCATGGAGCGAGCGGGCGGCCTGCCCGTCGAGGCGCTCTGCATGGTCGGCGACCGCCTCTATACTGACATCGCGCTCGGTGCAACGGGCATGAAGACCGTCCTCGTCCTGACGGGCGAAACCCGCCGCGAAGACCTGGAGGGAAGCCCCTACCGGCCCGATCTGGTCGTGCGGG
>DRKO01000215.1 GCA_011051745.1 Chloroflexota bacterium
ATGCAGGGTGACCGTTCCAAGCTCGATGTTGAACACTTCTTCGCCATCCGCATCCTCACCGACCAGCACGGCGAAGTTGGCCGTCTCAGCCAGCAGTGTGAGGGGGGCCTCTTCACTGTCCCCCGGATACCCGTCAATCATCACTCACCTCCTTGATCTACCGGCCAGGGGCTCCCCGCTCGCGGGGGTATCGGTGTATAAAACCCCTCACCGTATCCCCCGTTGCCCTCTCCAACGGCAGCAAACAGGCCAGCGGCCCTGCAAACACTATACAATATTTGCCACTTTACCTTGAAATACGCTAAGATACTCGCTGCCAGGGACTGTTTGAAATCGAAGTGAGAATCGCTCTACCGTGGAGTAGATTCAGGAGGTAGAACTTGCCGAACACGAAATCAGCCAAGAAGCAGGCGCGGCAGAACCGCAAGCGCTGGCTGCGCAACCGGCTACATCTGGGACGGGCACGCAGCGCTGTGAAGAAAGCCCGTCGGGCGCTTGCCAGCGGCGATGTGGAAGAGGCCCGCGAGGCCGTCCGACTGGCGGCCAAGTGGCTTGACCACGCCGCCAGCAAGGGGAGCCTGCACAAGCGTAACGCAGCCCGCCGCAAAGCCCGCCTGATGCAGCAACTGGCCGCGCTGGAAAAGCAGAGTTAAAAGAGGCGGACCCACTTCAGGCGGTCCGCCTCCTGCCGGTCTTATCTTTTCTTTTTGCTAAATAACCGCTCAGGCAGAAAACCGGCTCCCGCCGGTCTTTTGATTCCCCGCCCCCGCCGTTCCGGGCGTCAGCGGGGCGTTTCCGGGGTGCACGCCTCCGGCTCAAAGCGATAGCCCACCCCCCGCACCGTCACGATGTGGCACGGCTTGGCAGGGTTCGGCTCGATTGCCTCGCGCACCCAGCGGACGTGAACGTCAAGCGTGCGGGTGTCGCCCACGTAGTCCGTCTGCCATACCTGTTGCATCAGGAAGCCCCGGGAGAGTGTCTCACCGGGGTGCGTCAGAAAGACCTGTAACAGACTGGCCGCTTTGGGGGTCAGCTTCTTCTCGCGGCCATAGGCTTCCACAACGCGCACGCCGGGGGCCAGCCGGATCGGGCCGACCTCAATCGCATCTTTCCGCTCCCCCGGCAGCAGGCGCTTGATCCGGTTGATCAGCTTGCGGGCCGTGAAAGGCATTTCCAGCACCACATCCGCCAGATCGCCGGGGTAGCGGCTGCGGTCGGTTCCCTCCGGCAGAATGTGGATGATCGGGATCGTCCTCAGCCCGTCGTGCAGGCGGCGGCAGATGCGTATCCCGCTGGTTCCCAGCGAGGGGGCGTTCAGCACGATCAGGGCAGGCCGGTGAGCAGCCGCATACTCCAGCGCCTTCTGCCCCGTCAACACCACCTGTATCTGGAACCCCTTGCGTTCCAGCGACGAGGCAAAGGTCACGGCTTTCTTCCCTGGCCGCTCAATCAGTAGAATCGTCTCCCCGGACATGGGGCCATTATATTCCGGACTACCGACCCCAAACAAATGGAAACGTTTGTCTGCGGTAATCAAGGGGTGATCCCGTCGTCCTCCCCGCCGATCCGCGCCGCTTCCTGCTGGCCCGTCGGCCACCGCCGGATGCCCGTCCCATCAGCCGGAACGCGGGGCTTATTGCCTGATCGCGGTATTTTTGTTTACAATCACGTGGACTTTCACATCTGTGAAGAATCTCGCGGGGTTCCCTCCGCATCATCCTGAATCGGGAAGATCGCCTGCCGATGTACAGACTGCTCCACGCCCTGACCGCTCGCTCATCCGTCGCCGACCTGCTTCTGGCCTGGGAAGACCTCCGGGAAGACCTTCTGGAGGAGACCCTCACGATTCAGGCGATCCCCGCGCCGACCTTTGCCGAGCAGGAGCGGGCCGCCTACGTCGAGCGGCGCTTCCAGGCCCTCGGGCTGGCGGATGTCGTGCAGGACGATCTGGGCAACGTCTACGGGCGCACGCCGGGCGACGACCCCTCCGCCCCGGCCCTGCTGATCAGCGCCCACCTCGACACCGTCTTTCCGGCGGAAACCGATCTGACGGCCCGCCGGGAAGAGACCCGCATCTACGGCCCCGGCGTGGGCGATAACAGCCTGGGGCTGGCCGCGATGATCGCGCTGGCCGAACAGATCAGCAGGCGTCGTCTCGTCCCGCCGGTTGATATCCGGTGGGTGGCGACCGTCCGCGAGGAAGGGCTGGGCAATCTGGATGGGATGCGCCGGGCCTGCGACCGGCTGGGCGGACAGATCGGGCTGGCGATCGTTCTGGAGGGGATGGGGCTGGGGCGAGTGTACCACGCCGGGCTGGGGGTGCGCCGCCTGCGGGTGGTGGTGAAAGGGCCGGGCGGGCATAGCTGGCTGCACAACGGACGGCCCAGCGCGATCCATCATCTGCTCCGCATGGGGGCCGCGCTGGTGGAGGAAATCCAGCCGCCCGGCGAACCGCGCTCCACGTTCAACATCGGCCTGATCTCCGGCGGGGTTTCGATCAACACCCGCGCCCCGGAAGCGAGCCTGTCGGTAGACCTGCGCTCGGTGGACGGCGAGGCGCTGGCCGGGCTGGAGGAAAGCGTCCGCTCGGTGATCCGTCGCTATGCCACGCCGTCTCTGGAGATCAGCACCGAGGTCATCGGCGACCGCCCCAGCGCTGCGTTGCCGGTCAACCATCCGCTGGTACAGGCCGCGATTGCGGCGCTGGATTACGCCGGTTTCCACGCCCCCCTGCTGGAGATCGGCTCGACCGACGCCAACATCCTGCTGGCGAACGGAATCCCGACGGTCTGCATCGGGATCACAACCGGCGGCGACGCCCACACCATCAGAGAACACATCGAAACCACGCATCTGGCCGCCGGAATGCGCCAGTTGACGCTGCTGGCCCTGCTGGCCGCCGAACACATCGAGGCGTGGAGCGACCGGGATCAGAATATATGAAAAGGAGAAATCATCCATGCCCGAACTGACCATCGGCAGCGCGACCACGCGACCGGGGGAGATCGTCACCGGCTGGTTTGACGCCGTCACGCTGCCGACCGGCGGGGCGGATCGCTTCCCCGTGATCATCGCTCAGGGGAAGGAAGCCGACGGTCCGGTGCTGTGGGTCACGGCCAGCATTCACGGTGGGGAACACACCGGCCTGATCACCGTCCAGCGCCTGATCACGCCCGAACTGGTCGCCGGACTGCACGGCACGTTGATCGCCATCCCCACGCTCAACCCCGCCGGATTGCGGGTCAAGGAACGCCGCCCCTATTACCTTGACGGCGACCCCAACCGCCTGTTCCCCGAACCGGCCCGATCCGCTCAGGAAAGCGCCGATCCGGACGAAAAGCCGCCTTCCGGGCTGCAACTCGCCTATCAGAGGCTGTATGAAGCGATTGTCGCCAGCGGCGCAAGCGCCCTCATTGACCTGCATAACGCCTGGATCGGCTCCGTCCCCTTCGTCTTTCGCGATCCGATCTTCTTCCAGCGCGGACGGGCAGGCGGGCGAAAAGGCCTCCCAACCCGCGCTCAGGCTCAGACCCTCATGGAGCGCGTCAACGCGCTGCTGGACGCATTCGGCTTCACCATAGTAAACGAATTCGTCGCTGATTCATACGTTCGGAAGAACCTTCATCGCTCGGTCAGCGGGTCGGTGCTGAACGGGGCCGGAATACCGGCCTTCACCGTCGAGCTGGGGTCGTGGCTGTACGTGGAACCCCGCATCGTCGAAGCGTGTCTGGTCGGGTTGCGCAACGTGATGCGCCGGCTGGGGATGCTGAAAAGTGCCCCGGAGCCCATCGAGGGCATCCCCGTGCTCCGGCCCGATTATCCGGTGCGGCGCTGTATGCACCCCTACGCTCCCGAAGCGGGGATCGTCCACATGCTGGTGCAGCCGGGCGAACCGGTCAGCAAAGGGCAGGCGCTGGCCCGCCTCACGGACATTTTCGGGCAGCCGGTGGGGGAGGACGGCGGCACACTGCGCAGCGCCCATGACGGTTTCGTGCTCGGCTGGCCGCACGGCGTGGTACGTTACCGGGGCGAGCCGATCATGGTGCTGGCGATCCGGGACGAGGATAGCCTGATCGTCCCCTACCCGGCCTGAGCCTCACAGACATCTCTCACAGCCAGAACGGAGGAGCTGGACTATGACGCTGGCAAACATCCTGAACCGGTCATTTCTTGGAAACTCAGTGCGCGAATGGCTGGCCGCCGCCGCGATCGTCTCCGCCGTCATGCTCGCCCTGTGGATCATCCGGCACTGGCTGGTCAGCCGTCTGCGCAGGCATGCCGAACAGACCAAAACCCCCCTTGACGATCTGCTGCTGAACCTGATTGAGCGGACGAGATACCCTCTCCTCTTCCTGGTGGCGCTGTATCTGGGCGCGCTGCCCCTCAGCCTGCCGGACGCGGTCTCCGGCGTGATCCGCATCGTCGCCATCAGCACGCTGCTCGTTCAGGCCGGGCTGTGGGGGAACCACGCCATCACCTTCGCGCTCACCCGCTGGCTGGCCGCCGAACGGGAAGAAGACCCCGGCGCGGCGACGACCATCTCAGCGCTGGGCTTCGTCAGCCGTCTGGCGCTGTGGACGGTGATCGTGCTCCTGATTCTGGACAACCTGCCGAATGTGGAGATCACCTCGCTGATCGCGGGGCTGGGGATCAGCGGGATCGCCGTCGCGCTGGCCGTTCAGAACATCCTGCAGGACCTCTTCGCCTCGCTCTCCATCGTGCTGGACAAGCCCTTTGTGATCGGGGATTTCATCATCGTGGACGATCTGATGGGCACGGTTGAGAACATCGGGCTGAAGACAACGCGCGTCCGCAGTCTCTACGGCGAGGAGCTGGTCTTCTCCAACGCCGATCTGCTGGGCAGCCGCATCCGCAACTACAAGCGGATGCACGAGC
>DRKO01000216.1 GCA_011051745.1 Chloroflexota bacterium
GCGCCGAGTCAGCGGGCATTTTTCTGATTGATGACGAGACAGGGGAGTTGATCCTGCACGCCGGGCAGAACCTGAGCCGCAACCTGCTGGACAGGATGGGGCAGCCGGTCGAGGACACGCTGGCAACGATGGTGATGAACTCTCAGGAGACATACCTCGCCAGCGGTGAGGGGCTGAACCGCTTCCCGCCCGCTCAGGAAGGCGCAACGGCGGTAATCTATGCTCCTCTCGCCATTCACGGGCAGGCTATCGGGCTGCTCTGGGTGGCAAACACGCGCCTGCCCTTCGAGCCCCATATGAAGGACTTGATGACCACGCTGGCGGACTATGCAGCCATCGCGGTGGCAAATGCCCGCCTGTTTGCAACCATGCAGCAGCGCTCCCAGCAGTTGGAGATGATCAACCGTCAGCTTCAGGAGGAAGGACGGGGAGCCGCGCCCCCGACCGGAGAGGAGGGGGGTGGTGATCAGTATCGAGAGCTGGTAGAGCAACTCCGCCCCCCGCTGACCGAACTGCTGGGCAATATGAATCTTTTCCGCACGGGTGAGATGGGGCCGCTGCCCCCTTCCCATCAGGCGGCGGTTGACGTGATGCACCGTCAGCTTGAATCGCTGATTAGCCTGATCGATAGCCTGGTCCCCCCGGATACGGGCGGGCTTTAGCCAGCGTGGCCTTCTCCTGCTGGTTTGAGTGGTAAGGGGGAACCCTGTGGCCGGAGAGCGAATCCTCGTCGTAGATGACAGTGCTCAGATGCGGGACTTCCTGGCGAATGTGGTCCTGCTGGGCGATGACTATGTCGTGGATACGGCGGAAGACGGGGCCGAGGGATTAGCCGTCGCGCTGGCTAATCCGCCCGATCTGATCATCACCGATCAGGCCATGCCCCAGCTCAGCGGTCTGGAAATGGTGGAAGAGCTCCGGCAGGCCGGGCACGATATTCCCGCCATCCTGATCACAGCGGAAGGCTCCGAGAATATCGCCGTCCGGGCTCTCCGCGCCGGGGTGATGGATTACTTCGTCAAGCCGTTTGACGCCACCGAGCTACAGGAGGCGATCCAGCGCATCCTGCGGGCTGCGCGGGTGGGAAACGTACGAACCGGCGTGCCCGATCAGCGCCGCCTTGAGGCGCTGAACACCCTGATCGCCATCGGTAAATCGGTGACCTCCCTCCTCGATCTGGAGATGATCCTTAGCCGCGTGACGGAGGCGGCGGTGTACCTCGCCGGAGCTGAGGAAGGGACGCTGATGCTGGTTGACAGCGAGACTGGCGAGCTATATGTCCGCGCGGCCAAGAACTTAGAAGAGGGCCTCCGGAGTATGCGCCTGCCTGTGCGGGACAGTCTGGCAGGGCGGGTGGTTAAGACGGGGCAGCCGCTCTTCATCGGCGGCGAGGGGATGCAGAAGATCAAAACTCAGTACCTCGTCCGTAGCCTGCTCTACGTCCCGCTGAAGGTCAGGGATCGGGTGATCGGCGTGCTGGGTGTGCATAATCGTCTGGTGGATCGTCCCCTCTCTCAGGAGGCGGTGGGGATCATCTCGGCGCTGGCGGACTACGCGGCAATCGCCATCGTAAACGCCCGCCTGTTCGCCCAGAGTGAAGCGGAGCGTACCAAGCTCTCGCGCATCCTGCACCAGATACAGGACGCCGTGCTGCTCGTAGATTATGAGGGGCGCATTGTCCTCTGCAATCCGGTGGCCCAGAAGTTTCTGGACCGGGCCGGAGACGAAAATCCGGTGGGGCACTGGATCTCCGACATGACCGACAACGTCTCCCTCCTCGACCTGCTCGACTGGAGCACGGGCGAGCCTCCGAAGCAGGGGGAGGTCAGGCTGGGCGATGAGCGGATATTCAACGCTCAGGTTAGCGAGGTACAGGGGGTGGGCTGGGCCGTCGTCATGCAGGACATCACGCACCTGAAGGAGTTGAGCCGCATTAAGAGCGAACTCCTGACCATGGCCTCACATGATCTGCGCTCCCCCCTCACCGCCATCCTGACGTATATCGAACTGATAAGCCGCGTTGGCGAGTTGAACGAACGTCAGGCCCAGTTTGCCCGACAGGTTAAGCAGAGCGTCCAGTCCATCACAGAATTGATTGATGATCTGCTCAGGCTGAATCAGATCGAAGCCGGTCTGGGCCACCGTCAGGAGCGGGTTTCCCTCCCCCAGATCGCCCGGCACGCTATCGAAGCCTTTCAGGGACAGGCCGAGGTAAAGGGTATCCGTCTCCGGCTGGAAGCGGAAGGGGAGGTTCCCCCCGTATTCGGCGATCCGGTTCGGCTGCGGCACATGTATGCCAATCTGGTGGAGAATGCTATCAAGTACACCCCTCAGGGCGGCGAGGTTCGCGTCGCCGTCACCGAGGAGGGCGGCGAGGTTATTTCGCGTGTATCCGATACCGGCATTGGCATCTCCCCTGAGGATCAGCCCCATATCTTCAACCAGTTTTACCGGGCCAGTGGGGTGACGGGAAAATATCGGGGGATCGGGCTGGGGTTGAGCATCGTCAAGTCCATCGTGGACAGGCATGGAGGGCGCATCTGGGTGGAGAGCCAGCCCGGGCAGGGAACGACCTTTACAATCGTGCTGCCAGCCGCCACAATGAACGAGGATGAGATACAATCCGAAGTGGGTAGATACCGGAGAAGTTAACCGAGAGGCAGAGACACGATGGTAAAAGGTCTGGTGCTGGGTTTGCTGGGATTTGGCAGAGCGAGTGAGGGGGAAAGCCGCGAAGATGCGGCTGAAGCGGGTCGGGGAGATGATGATCCCGACCCCTGGGTTCCTGTTCTGACGGTGTTCAACATGGCGCAGGCTGCCCTTGCCGTTGCACGCTTGCAGGATGAAGGCATCCCCGCCCGTCTCCGCCAGGAAGCGGCCAGCCGCGCCATCCCCGTTAATGTGGGCCTTCTGGGCATGATTGACGTGATGGTTCCGGAGTCAATGGCCGACAGGGCGCTTGACATTCTGGAGGATCTGGGCGAGCTCGACGAGCAGGAGGGAGCAGATGCCCCGGAAACTCCATAACGCGATCACGGACGTGCCGGGGATCAGGGTCGGGCACGCACAGAATCTGGAGGCGATCACCGGCTGTACGGTGATCCTGTGCGAAGAGGGAGCGACGGGCGGCGTTGATCAGCGAGGTGGTGCGCCCGGCACACGTGAAACAGACCTCCTGCGCCCCATGCACCTGGTCGAAAAGGTTCATGCCGTGCTGCTGGCCGGAGGGAGCGCATTCGGGCTTGAGGCAGCGGGCGGCGTGATGTCGTATCTGGAGGAGCGGGGGATCGGCTTTAACGCGGGCGTGGCTCGCGTGCCGATCGTCCCGACCGCGATCCTCTTTGATCTGGCGATCGGCGACGCCTCGGTGCGGCCAGACGCGGCAATGGGACGTGCGGCCTGCGAGGCCGCCGATGATGGCCCCGTTGAGCAGGGCAGCGTCGGCGCAGGCACGGGGGCGACGGTGGGGGGATTATTCGGCCCGGCCTTTCAGATGAAAGGCGGCCTCGGCACGACCAGCGTTGATCTGGGCGGCGGCCTGATCGTCGGGGCGCTGGTGGCCGTTAACTGCTTTGGCGACGTGATCGATCCGGAGAGCGGAAGCATCATCGCCGGGGCGCGCAAACCGCCCGCCGGTAAAGAGTTCGCCGATACGCTGGCAACCCTCCGCACCTTCGTTGGCAAGGCGATCACACGCTTTGCCACCCGAAACACCGTGATCGGCGTTGTGGCGACGAACGCCGATCTGACGAAAGAAGAGGCCAGTAAGGTCGCCCAGATGGCCCATAATGGGCTGGCGCGCACCATCCGCCCCGCACACACCATGTTTGACGGCGACACGATCTTCACGCTGGCGACGGGCAAGAAGAAAGCCAACGTGAACGTGATCGGCGCTTATGCCGCCGAGGTGATGGCGCAGGCAATTGTGAACGGGGTACGCGCCGCGACCTCGCTCGGCGGGCGTCCTGCCGCCCGGGATTTCACTGGCGGCAGCCCCCCGTAGTGCTTCCTGCTCCCTGAGAAAGCCGGAGGGGAGCGCTCCGGCTTCTTGCAAAAAGCCGCGCCCTGGTTGACAATCCAGCCCATGAGCAGACGAATGACCTCCGTAAGAAACTGGCTGCCTCTCTGCCTGATCTTTCTGATCCTGACGGCCTGCGTGGCCGAAACGCCGACCCCGGCCCTCGTTGACCCGACGGCGTTTGTCAGCTATGTTCACCCGACGGGGGTTTTCTCGCTCGAACTGCCGCCGGACTGGATCGTCAACGACACCTCGGACGAGCACGCTCTGAACGTCACCTTCTCGCCTCCCGGCGAATCGGAGCCGCTCCTCGGCGTGTACGTTGTCAGCGCCAGCGTGCTTGAAGGGGTAGAGGCAGGGCAGGCAGACTCTCAGGCCCCTGAGGGCTTTAACCTGGAAGCTCTCGTACAATCCTACATCGCCACCTTTTACGGGAAAGGGGAGGGGAGCTATAAGGAGTTCGGGCGCGATCCCCAGCCTGACGGCAGCCTGCGCCTGCGCCTTCTGGTAGAGACACCTCAGGGGACCAGCCAGCACAACGATTTTCTGCACATCATCGGGCCGTATTTCGTCGTGCTACGCACCCGTCTGCCGGACGATCAGGCCCAGCTTCGTACTCTGAGCCGGGTGATCAACACGCTGCACGTCGATCCGTCGAGTGGGTGGGCAAGTAGCGTTGAGGAGACTGTCGCCACCCCGCAGGATGCGGTCGGGTTCGTCAGCCTGAACGCCTGGGTGGATCGTAGCGGAGGCTTTGAGATCGTCGGGCAGGTGGTCAACAACACCGACCTGGCGCTGGAATTCGTGCGCATCAACGCCCGCCTGTACGATGCCGAGAACCGCGTGCTGGCGGAGCAAGACGATTTCGTCTCCTCCGATCTCATCGGGCCGGGCCGGTACGCCCCTTTCTCAATCGTCTTCAGCGATGGGTTGCCGCCCGGAACCGTGCGCTACGATCTGGAGGCCTCCGCCCGCTATGCCGAGTACACCGCCCGCACCTTCTACGGACCGGAGAACTTCGCCGTGACCTCGCAGGCTGATTTTGACGAAAACGGCCTGCTGATCATCAGCGGGCAGGTGCGCAACGAGGGGAACCTGACCGCCAACCTGGTTAAAGTCATCGTGACCGTGTTCGACAGCGAGCAGCGTGTCGTCGCGACGGATACCACGCTGGTGGACAATCAACGCTTGGCCCCCGGCGAGCAATCCACCTACACAGTAACCTTCGTGGAACTGGGCGGGGCAGCGAACACCTTCCTTGTGTCTGCGCAGGGCATCGTCGAGGAGTAGGGGATAAAGGGGCAAGCCATCCTGCAACACAAAGACGCACCTCGTGGGGTGCGTCTCTTTTACATACTGGAGCTATGCCCCTCGCCATGCGGAAGGGGCTCCGCGGATCGAAGGGAGAAGCGACCCTCAGAACAGGCCCCAGTCCCCGCCTGCGCCTTCCTCCATGAAGCTGGGGTCCCATAGCTCCCTGCCCATCTCGATGGTGGTCGGCACGCCCAGCACGTGCTCGGTGGTGGCGCGAACCTGCTCCAGAAGCATGGGGCCATAAGGGCAGAAGGGCGTGGTCAGGATCATGATAATGTGTGCGCTGTCATCTTTGATCTCGATCCCGCGAATCAGCCCCAGCTCGACGACGTTCAGCCCGATCTCCGGGTCAACGACGCGGCGCAGTGCCTCGTAGACCTTCGCTTCCTTCTCGCTGGCTTCGCTGTTGCTCTTGTTGTTGCCGGTGTCCTCATTTGCCTCAGACATACCTGATCGTCCTCTGAGTGATCCCTGTGTCGGTGTGTTTTTATGATACCGTATTTTCTTCATCTGCCAGAACGAAAGTACAGACCTGATCGCCGGTCAACAGGCACTTGTCTTTTTCGACATCCGTTCCCACGACGATCCGGATCAGCGTCTCGTCAATCTGGCATACTTCTGGATGACGTTGCCCCACGTGATAGTAGGGGCAATGATACTCGACCAGTTCAATGGTATCGCCGTTGTGCCGCCATTCGGCCATAAAGCCTTCCTGAGCCAGCACCTCGATCAACCGCTCGCGGCGTTCGTGAGGGGGCAGATTTTCCAGTTCCTTCTGAAGGTCCCTCGCTATCGCCATAGCCAGGTCGGCGATGATCTGGCGGAATACCTCCGGCGGAAGCTGCCCCTTCAACTGATCCAGCAGGCGCTCAACCAGAGCGCGGTATCGCTGGGGGAAGAGGTTCTCCGCCTTCTCGGTCAGGTAATAGACATGGATGGGGCGGCCTACCGGTTGTCGTCTCTCCTCTATCGCCACCAGCCCGTCGGCCAGCAGAACGTTAAGATGGTGGCGCACCGTGACGGCTTTAACGCCCACCTTCTCCGCCAGTTGGTTCACTGTGGCCCGCCCCGCCGCTTTCAGGGCCTCCAGAACGGCATCCCGTGTACTGGTCATCGCTCTCCCACTTTTAAATCGCGCTCCGACTGCCGGAGAGTATAGCATCTCGTGGAATATACGTCAATTATTATTATAAGTATCTTAATTATTGACTCTATCATGCCGTTGTGCTATAATCCCCGCGACCCCGACCGGCAGGGTCGGGCACACCACTACCACAAAGCGGTATTCATCAGGAGGCACTCACTAGATGGCTGCAGCCCTGGAGATAAGAAATCTTCACGTCAGCGTGGACAATCAGCCGATCCTCAAAGGCGTTAATCTGACCGTCAAGCAGGGGGAGATCCACGCCCTGATGGGGCCGAACGGCTCCGGCAAGAGCACGCTGGCTTATACGTTGATGGGACACCCGGCCTACGAAGTCACCGCCGGGCAGATCATTTTTGATGGCATTGACCTTCTGGAACTGGAGCCCGATGAGCGCAGTCATCTGGGCCTGTTTCTGGCGTTCCAGTATCCGGTTGCGATCCCCGGCGTGACGCTCGCCAACTTCCTCCGTCAGGCGATCAACGCCCATCGCAGGGCTAAAAACCCCGACGATAAAGGCATCCCGATCCCCGAATTCCGCCGTCTTCTGAAAGAGAAGATGGATCTGCTCAAGATCGATCATAGCTTCGCTGGCCGGTACTTGAACGAGGGCTTCTCCGGCGGGGAGAAGAAGCGGGCCGAGATTCTCCAGCTCGCGACGCTGGAGCCCAAGATCGCCGTCCTGGATGAGACAGACTCAGGGCTGGATATTGACGCGCTGCGCATTGTCGCCGAGGGCGTGAACGCCCTCATCGGCCCGGACCTGGGCGTTCTGATCATCACCCACTATCAGCGTATCCTGAACTACATTCAGCCCCAGTTCGTCCACATTATGCTGGATGGTCGCATCGTGGAGAGCGGAGGGGCCGATCTGGCGCTGCGTCTTGAGGAGCACGGGTACGACTGGGTGCGTGAGAAGGCGAACGAAAGTTAACTCACATTTCCGCGCAGCGGGTTCTCCGCTTCTGGCAGAGCACGCCGCTTTCGGGGATCCTCTGCGGGGGTGTTGCGGTCCCTCCACGGACCGCGCTCCGGCTCGCAGAGTGGATACGTGAGATAGAGAGCATCGAGGGGAATCACCATGAGTGACGAAGCTGCCCAGCTTGAAGACATCAAGGAAAGTTACGCCGAGAAATACGGTTTTAACGTACCGGAAAACTATGTCTTCAAGGCTCGCAAGGGGCTGGATCGAGAGATCGTAGAGGAGATTTCGTGGCTGAAGGGCGAGCCTGACTGGATGCGTGAGTTCCGCCTGAAAGCGCTGGAACATTTCCTCAAGCGCCCCATGCCTAACTGGGGCCCCGATCTGAGCGAGATCGACTTTAACGATATTTACTACTTCGTCCGGGCCACCGAGGACGACGTGGCGGACTGGGACATGGTTCCGGACGAGATCAAGGAGACGTTTGATCGTCTGGGCATTCCGGAGGCGGAGCAGAAGTTTCTGGCCGGAGCAGGCGCGCAATACGAGTCCGAGGTGGTTTACCACCGCATCCGGGAGGACCTGAAACGTCAGGGCGTTATCTTCCTGAGCATGGATGACGGCCTGAAAGAGCACCCCGATCTGGTCAAGGAGTACTTCGGGACGATCATCCCC
The DNA here is from genome assembly GCA_011051745.1 of Chloroflexota bacterium. Lineage (GTDB taxonomy): Bacteria > Chloroflexota > Anaerolineae > Aggregatilineales > UBA3940 > DRKO01. The sequence continues at coordinate 8,074 of DRKO01000216.1, forward strand.
TACACCGATAACAAGTTTGCAGCCCTGAACTCGGCGGTCTGGTCAGGCGGGTCGTTTATCTACGTGCCGCCGGGCGTCCATGTCGAGATGCCTCTGCAGGCCTATTTCCGCATTAACACCCAGAACATGGGGCAGTTCGAGCGGACGCTGATCATTGTGGATGAGGGCGCGTTTGTGCACTATGTTGAAGGGTGTACCGCGCCGATCTACACCAGCGCCAGCCTGCACAGCGCGGTGGTCGAGATCATCGTCAAGAAGGGCGGGCGCTGCCGCTACTCGACCATTCAGAACTGGTCCACCAACGTCTACAACCTGGTAACCAAGCGAGCCGTCGCTTACCGCGATGCCACGATGGAGTGGGTGGACGGCAACCTGGGATCGAAGGTCACGATGAAGTACCCTGCCGTCTTCCTGATGGAGCCGGGGGCGCACGGTGAAGTGCTGAGCATCGCCTTTGCCGGGAAGGGGCAGGTACAGGACGCGGGCGCGAAGGTCGTACACCGTGCGCCGCACACCACCAGCAAGATCACGAGCAAATCGATCAGCAAAGACGGAGGGCGAGCCAGCTATCGTGGGCTGCTGAAGGTCTACGAGGGGGCCTACGGGTCAAAGAGCAACGTCGTCTGTGACGCCTTGCTGCTTGATGAGATGAGCCGCTCCGATACGTACCCCTACATCGAGATCGCCGAGCAGGACGTAACCATCGGGCACGAGGCCTCGGTTAGCAAGGTTGGCGAGGATCAGCTTTTCTATCTGATGAGCCGGGGCCTGAGCGAAGAGCAGGCCAACGCGATGGTGGTCAACGGCTTCATCGAGCCTCTGGTTAAAGAGCTACCGATGGAGTACGCCCTTGAGTTGAACCGTCTGATCCAGCTTCAGATGGAAGGCTCGGTTGGATAGGGGCGGGATGCTCCTGTGAGAGCGAGAGCATGGTGGGGCAGCACCCGCAGGGGAGTTGCCCCATCCTCACATCATGAACCGATCCCGTCCGCCTCTGACAGGCCGGACGCTACACTCCCGCAACACACGGAGGTTGAATTTGGTCAGAAGACGTGTTGAGTTAAAAGAGGCAACAGTCCCCCTCACCCGTGAGGATGTTGTCGCTCTTTCGGAACGGCTGAACGAGCCCGACTGGCTCCGGGAAAAGCGGCTGGCGGCCTGGGAGCTGGCCGAGTCAATCCCCATGCCAACCACGCGCGATGAGCCCTGGCGGCGGACGGATATTCGCAGCCTCAACTGGGATGAGGCCATGCACCTTGCCGACGCAGGGGATGTCTCGCTGGGCGATGTGCCCGCCGAGCTTTACCGCCCTCTCATTGGTGACAGGCAGGGCGGCCTGCTGGTCTTTGCCAACGGGAAGCTGGTTCACAGCGAACTGGCGGACGAGATCGCCGATCAGGGGGTGATCTTCGCCGACCTCGCCACTGCCGCAATGGAATATCCAGAGCTCCTCCAGCGCCTGATGATGACGGAGGCCGTCCTGCCGGACGAAGGCAAATTTGCCGCCCTGCACGCGGCGCTGTGGACGCATGGCGTCCTGGTCTACGTCCCACGAAACGTGCACGTTGAGTACCCCCTCCACAGCGTGGAATACGCACCGGGGCTTCAGATGACGGCCACTCATGTTCTGGTCGTGCTGGAGGAAGGGGCCAGCGCAACGTACCTGCATGAGAGCGCCTCCCCCACCCAGGAACACCAGATTTTGCATCTGGGGGCCACCGAGTTGCTCGTCCGCGATAACGCCGACCTGCGCTACGTGGCGCTCCAGAACTGGGGCGAGAACGTCTACAACTTCGGCCACCAGCGCGGACGGGTTGGCCGTGACGGGAAACTGGACTGGGTCGTCGGGGAGATGGGCTGCCGTCTGGGCAAGGTTTTCCAGACCCTCGAACTGGACGGTGATGGCTCATGGGGACGGATGTCCGGCCTGTACTTCGTTCATGGCCGCCAGCACCTTGATCTGGATACCCAGCAGAATCACCATGCCCTGCGGACGACCAGCGATCTGCTCTTCAAGGGCGCGCTGAAGGGGCATAGCCGGGTGGTCTGGCAGGGGATGATCGTCGTTGATCCGGGCGCTCAGCAGACGGACGGCTTCCAGGCCAACCGCAACCTGCTTCTGGACCGTCATTCCCGCGCCGATAGCATCCCCGGCCTTGAGATTCAGGCCAACGACGTGCGCTGCACCCATGCCGCGACGGTTGGCCGGTTGGATGATAATGAGATATTCTATTTAATGAGTCGGGGTATCTCTCGTGAGGAAGCTACCAAGCTGATCGTGCAGGGCTTCTTCGACCCGGTTATGCAGCGCATTCCCTTTGAAGAGGTTCGGGAACGCCTGTGGGCATCCATCGAGAGCAAGCTGGACGCCCCCTCATAAGATCATCAACAGGTCGAGGATATCCTCACAATGGCGGGATGTAACGGAACAGAGGAACTCCTGAGGCAGTCGGGCTGCCGCTTGGCCGGTCTCCCGATCAGGCTGCCCGCTGAGGACTGTTCCTGTACCTGTTGCTACTGTTGTGGCAGTGAATGAACACTGACCGGGCCCGGCGCGTATCTTGAACCATACAAGCCGGGCCTTCTCTATATATCGCTGTCCCCGGAGGAGTGGCTAACACCGTGGACCGTCAGTCGGCTATTGACACTATCCTTGACCACTACGAAAACCCCCGGAACTACGGTCGGCTGGACAATGCTACATTTGTCCACGAGGGGCGTAACCCCGGTTGTGGAGACCTGGTCAGGCTGTACGTGCGGCTGGACGGGGAAGACCGCATCGAGGCGATCCGCTTCGAGGGTGAGGGCTGCACGATCAGCCAGGCTGCCGCTTCTCTGCTGACCGGGCTTGTGCTCGGCGAGTCGCTCGACGATGTCCTGAAGATGGATGAGATGTTGCTGGCCGATGCGCTGGGGCCGGAGGTTGTCATGAACCGGCTGCCATGCGTTAACCTGAGCCTGAGAATCCTGCAGGAGGGAGGGCGGGCCTACCGGCAGACCTGAGTCTGCGGTCCGCGCTCACAGAGAAGGTGAGTAGCCTTGTCAGACGTACAGCGCACCGGACAGGCTGAAGCCGCGTCCTCCCGCCGGATGGTATGGGTCTGGGGCGGCCTGCTGCTGATCCTCACCCTGCTCTACATGGAGAAGGGACTGTTTCCGCCGGCGGGACAGGCCCTGACCGGGCACGATGTGCGGGGTCTCTTCTACCCCTGGTACACCACCGTGCGTGAGGCGCTCCGGGCCGGACGGTTGCCCCTCTGGGACCCTTACGAGTTCGGCGGGTATCCTTTCCTCAGCAACCCACAGGTGGCGTTGTTCTATCCCCCAACCTGGCTGGCGATTCTGCTACCCCTGAACGTCGGAATCAGCTTCTACGTCGCGCTACATCTCTGGCTGGCCGGGCTGGGGATGTTGCTGTTCGTGCGCTCACGGGGTGGAAGCTGGACGGGGGCGGCGCTGGCCGGGCTGACGTTCGGCTTCAGTGGGTTCTTCGCGGCCCGTATCTCCGCCGGTCACATTGGCCTGCTGGCAACGCACGCCTGGATACCCTGGCTCCTGCTAACCTTCAACTGGAGCCTGAAGCGCGGGGACATCTGGGCAGCCATCGTGGCCGGGCTGACATTCGGGCTGGCGATTCTGGCCGGGCATCCAACCTCTCTGCTCTTCGTTGGGCTGATCTGGCTGGCCTTCGCGCTCTATCTGGGGGCGACAGGGGAGCGGTGGGGCCTCATCACCCGCCAGATGGCGATCATCGGGCTGACTGGCCTGGCCCTGAGCGCGGTTCAGCTTCTCCCGTTCCTGCAATTCAGCCTGATCTCAACGCGGGCTGCGGGAGTGCGGGAGAGCGGCGGCCTGCAGTGGTCGCTGCCACTGACGCACCTGATCACGCTGATAATCCCCCGCTATTTCGGCGACCCGTTGATCGGCTACTGGAGCGTGGACAACTTCGAGGAGTTAACCTATTACGCAGGTATTTTGCCTCTGCTGGGGATCGCGATCGCGCTGCGCAGGCCCACCGGAAGCACATGGTTGTACATTGGCCTGATTGTCTTCGGGTTGCTGGCTGCGCTTGGCACGTACGGTTTCCTGTATCCCATCCTCTACGACCTCGTGCTGCCTTTCCGGCTGGCGCGCGCTCCGGCCCGCGCGGCTTTCCTGTTTGTCTTTGCCGCCAGCGCCCTGCTGGGCGAGACTGTCTCGCAGTGGGAGCGCATCCCCGTTCAGGAGCGACGCGCCCTCGCCGACTCCCTGATGCGCCCGATCCTGCTGGTGGGGGCGATTGTCGGGGTGGCCGGGCTGGCAGCGACGGGGGCCGTCTTCGCCAGCCAGCACCCCAGCGAGACGAGTGGGCGACTGTGGCATCAGATTGGGGGCTGGTCATGGGCGCTGGCCGCTTTCCTGATCGGGGGTCTGCTATTATGGCGATATCTGTCCGACGGGGGGGAGGCCCGCCTCCGAAAACGGGCGTTGGTCGCCGCGCTGGCCGCGCTGGTTGTGTCCGATCTGTGGGTCTTCGGGTTCCGGTTGATCCGGCTCCAGCCGATTGCCCCCGCTCCCCTCTGGACGGAGGCCCGGCGGCTCATCGGCGAGACGGACGAGCTGGTCTTACCCTGGGGGGTTGGGCCGTTCTTTATCCACAACGACGCCGGACTGGTAGGGCTGTACAGTGTGTTCGGTTACAACACACTGGAGATCGCAGCCAACCACGACCTGACGACCTCTGTGCCTGATCCGCGCTCGGCGGCCTACGATGTTCTGGGGGCCGCCTATGTCATCACAGGGGAGGAGATAGCCTCGTCCTTCGTTGAGGGGGAAGGGGCGCTTGAGTTGATAGAGCGCAGCGATGCGGTCTGGGTGTACAGGCGGCCAAACGCCCTGCCGGTCACCCGGCTGGTGTATGCGGCGGAGGTCATCGGCGATAGAGAGAACGCCATCGCACGGGTGCACCAGCCCGACTTCAACCCGGCAGAGACGGCGATCCTTGACGCGCCGCCTCCGTGCGAGATCGGCCCGGCCCCGGAGGCTCCGGGCACGGCCCGCATTCTGGAGCGGGAACCGGGTTACTGGCTGATCGAAACGCAGAGCGAAGCTCCTTCCCTGCTGCTAGTCAGCGAGGCTGCCTATCCCGGCTGGCGGGTTTCTGTGGACGGAGAGCAGGCCGAGCCGCTGGTCGCCTACACGGCGATACGGGCCGTGTGTGTACCTGCCGGGGATCATCGCGTTGAGTGGAAATTCAGCCCGTCAATCTACTGGCTGGGGGGAGCGATAAGCCTGATCGCCCTGGCTGTGGTGGGCGGAGCCTGGATTATTGTGCAGAGACGACATAGTCTAACCACGCCATATGAAAGCGTGGCCGAGGAGGCTGACCAAGATGAAGCATGACTTCGAGACCCCTCTCGATGTGGCGGCTGTCCGGGCCGATTTCCCGGTTCTGGAGCGGGAAGTGCGTCCCGGTGTGCCTCTGGTGTATCTGGACAACGCAGCCACTTCCCAGAAGCCGCTGTCCGTCATCGAGGCGATGAACGACTACTACCGACGTTACAACGCCAACGTGCATCGCGGCATCCACAAACTGAGCGAAGAGGCGACCGACGCTTACGAAGGGGCGCGTAAGCGGATCGCTCAGTTTATCAACGCCGCATCCTACCGTGAGATCATCTACACCCGTAACACGACCGAGAGCATTAATCTGGTGGCCTGGACATGGGGACAGGCCAACCTGGGACCCGGCGATGTGATCCTCTCCACCGAGATGGAGCACCACTCTAACATCGTCCCCTGGCAACTGCTTGCCCGGCGGGTCGGCTGTGAGGTGCGCTATGTGCCCATCACCGAGGGCGGCGAACTCGACATGGAAGCCTTCCACCAGATGCTCGACGAGCTTCCGGTCAAACTGGTGGCCGTCACGCATATGTCGAACGTGCTGGGGACGATTCTGCCCGTTCGCGAGATCGTCGAGGCAGCCCATGCAGCAGGAGCGGTGGCGCTGGTGGACGGGGCACAGAGCACGCCTCATATTCCGGTGGATGTGCAGGAGATGGACGCCGACTTCTTTGCCTTCTCCAGCCACAAGATGCTGGGGCCGACGGGGATCGGGGTTCTCTACGGCAAGCGGGCCATCCTGGAGGAGATGCCGCCATTCCTGGGCGGGGGCGACATGATCAAGCGGGTGGAGCTGGGCAAATCCGAATGGAACGATCTGCCCTGGAAGTTCGAGGCGGGCACACCCAGCATTGCTGAGGCGATCGGTTTGAAGGTCGCCATTGACTATCTGGAAGGCGTCGGGATGGAGAACGTCCACGCCCACGAAGTCGCGATCACAGCCTATGCGCTGGAGCGTCTGGCCGAAGTGCCGGGTGTGCGTGTCCTCGGTCCGTCTGATCCGACCCGTAAGGGCGGTGTGGCCGCGATTGTGATGGACGATGCCCATCCGCATGACATCGCCCAGATTCTCGACCACGAAGGGATCGCGGTGCGGGCCGGGCATCACTGCGCAATGCCTCTGCACCAGCGTTACAACGTCGTTGCCTCAGCGCGGGCCAGTTTCTATCTGTATAATACGTTCGAGGAAGTGGACCGCCTGATTGAGGCGATTTACAAAGTCAAGGAGACCCTGACCTTTTAGGCCCCTGAGCAGGGCCTGCCGGGGATGGGGTCAGAAGCTTACTTCATGGAGCGCGTCGCGCTCCACACGACGCCTGACTCAGGAGCAACACTGATATGGATGATCTGTACCGCGAGTTGATTCTTGATCACTACAGGAATCCTCGTAAGAAAGGGCTGCTCAGCCCGGCTGATATTGATTAC
>DRKO01000217.1 GCA_011051745.1 Chloroflexota bacterium
AGCCGCTCCAGCTCCCCGCGTGAGAGCGAGCGGCTGTCCACCGCCACGCCTCCTTTGGCCCCGCCGAAGGGGATACCCGCCACGCTGCATTTCCAGGTCATCAGCGTGGCGAGCGCCTGAACTTCCTCCATGGTTACGCGGGGATGGTAGCGGATGCCGCCTTTGGCCGGACCGCGTGCCGTCGAGTGCTGGACGCGATAGCCGGTGAACACATGGATCGTCCCGTCGTCCATCTTCACCGGCAGAGAGACCTCCAGCTTGCGTTCCGGAGCACGCAGCCACTCTCTCATCCCCTCGTCGTAGCCCAGTCGGGCGGCAGCTTTTTCAAGCTGTCGGTCGGCCATCGCCAGCATCGGGTCCTGTGGCGTCTGCTTCATCTTGAGGGTTTTCCTTTCGTCCTGGTTTTTGCGAACCGGCCAGAGCCTTCCGTTTGCCCGGCACGGTTTTCTGTCTCTGGCTCAGCGCATGGCCCCATTTATACCAGATGACTCCCCCGGTCGGAAAGGCCCGCTCGCCTGCCGGGGCATAGCGTGCCACGCCCGAACGGCCTTCGGGTCACGCGCGTTACAGTATATTACACTGCCCCGCAGGACGGCCTCCTGCCCTTGTGCGCCCCCCGCCACCTCTGCTATAGTCAGACTGTGAGAAGTTGCACAGACAGGCGCCGCAGCAGGCTTTTCAACAGCAAGGAAGCACAGGCCGGTATGACCGAGTGGTCAGATGACAATCGCCAACCTTCTGTGGTAGTCGTTGATGACAGCGACGAAGCCAGCCTCATTTTGCGCAGGGTGCTGGAGAATGAGGGATTTCACGTCCGGCTGGCCTCCAACGGGCGAGCAGCCCTCCAGATGATCTTCGCCGAACCGCCCGATCTGGTCCTGCTCGATGTGATGATGCCCAGCATGGACGGCCTCGAAGTCCTGCGTACCCTGCGCGAGAGTCCCGAAACCGCCGAACTGCCCGTGATCATGGTCACCGCCCTGGGGGACATTCAGGATGTGGTTACGGGGCTGGAGATGGGAGCGAACGATTACATCACCAAGCCCCCTCAACTGGAGATTCTCGTCGCCCGGGCCCGGACTCAGATCAAGCTGAAGCGCCTTCAGGATCAGCGCCGCCGCGATCTCCAGCGTCTCCGGGAGTTGAACGCCATCAAAGACACTTTTCTCCAGATCGCCGCCCACGACCTGAAAAACCCGCTCAACAACATCATCATGGGGATCGAGGTGCTGGATAAGGGCGATGAGACCTGGCAGGCGGACTCCACCCAGGCGGAGATCATCGACATGATCCGCGCGGCAGCCTACATGATGTACTCCATCGTCAACGACTTTCTCGACCTTCAGGCCCTCCAGAGCGGACAGATCGAGCTATCCTTACAGACCGTCTCGCTGAACGATGTGATCGAGGAAGTCGTCCGCCAGTTCAGGCCCTACGCGGCCAGAAAAGATGTCCTCCTGCAGGCCGAGCCCGCCCCCGATCTGCCCCTCTGCGTCGCCGACCCCGACCGCCTCTCTCAGGTGTGCAGTAACCTGCTCAGCAACGCCATCAAATTCAGCCCGCGCGGCGGAGAGGTCATCATCCGCACCCTGAGCAATGAAGACGTTGTGCGCGTCGAGGTCAGGGACAACGGCCCCGGCATTCCGGAGGAGGAGATTCCGCTCCTCTTCCAGTCCTTCGCCCGGCTGAGCAATCAGCCCACCGGCGGGGAGCGGAGTTCGGGGCTGGGGCTGGCGATCACCCGCCAGCTTGTCGAGCTGCACGGCGGGATCATCGGGGTTGAGAGCTCCGAGGGAGCCGGGTCGTTGTTCTGGTTTGAGCTCCCCTGCGAGGGGCCGGGTGCAGTGTAAACCTCCCCTCACTCCGGCGCGGAATCCGAAAAGGGTCTATAATGCCCGTGCTGGAGAGCTTCTATGGATCGTCTGACACCCCGGCCCGGGCCCCGGGGCCTCGTCCCGGAGCGGGTCCGCCGTCTTATCTCTTATGTCTGGATCATCTCCTCGCTGGCCCTGCCGGTGGCCGGTGTGGTGATGGTCGCGCAGGGGATGAACGCGCGGGCGCAGCTTGCCAGCCAGACCACCTATCAGGTCCGCGCTGGTGACACGCTTTCCGCAATCGCGCTCCGCCTCGGCGTCCCGCTGGACGACATCGTCCGCGCCAACGGCCTCTCCGACCCGGATCGCATCTACGTTGGGCAGGTGCTCGTGATCCCCCGCCCCGCCGGGAGCGGTGGTGAAGTTTACACCGTGCAGGCTGGCGAGTCGCTGGCCGCCATCGCCCGCCGCTTCGGGGTCAGCGCGGACGACATCGTCCGGGTCAACGGCCTGCGCGACCGCAACGACATTTACGCCGGGCAGCAGCTTGTTATCCCCGCTTCCGGCGTCGCCACCTCGCCGGAGGAAGTGTCATACACCGTCCGGCGTGGCGATTCGCTCTACCGCATCAGTCTGGTGTTTGGCGTCACAGTGGACGACCTGCTGGCCGTGAACAGCCTCGCCAGCCCCGGCGCGATCTATCCCGGCCTCGAACTGAAGATTCCCGCCCCCCGGAGCGCCCCGCCGGAGGTGGCGACCGGCCCGCCCGCCGGGCAGAGCGGCGGCCTGAGTTACACCGTCGCCTATGGCGACACGCTCGCTCGGATCGCGATTCAGTACGGCGTCACGGTGGACGGCCTCGTCGCCGCCAATGGCCTCACCAGCCCCGACCGCATCTACCCCGGTCAGGTGCTCAACATCCCGGAATCGGGTGCGGTCGCCCGCCCTTACCCTGCCCGGACTGCCGTCACGCACACCGTGCGCACCGGCGAGACGCTCTCCCACATCGCCGCCCGCTACGGCGTCACCGTGCACTCATTAGCCGTCGCCAACGGCATCACCAACACCGCCCGCATCTACCCCGGCATGGTGCTTTCGATCCCCTCCGCGCAGGCCGGATCGAACAGCATCCGCTATGCCAGCGTCGGGCCGGGGTTGTGTCAGGGGGTCGAGCCGCGCCAGTCGGGGACCGGTTACTTCATCCGACCGGTGCGCGGTTACGTGATCTCCCAGCAATTCCACCCCTGGCATGCCGGTATTGACCTCGCCACCGACACCGGGACGGATGTCTACGCCGCCGACGGCGGGACGGTCGTTTTCGCGGGCTGGAATTCCGCCGGGTACGGCAACCTGATCGTGCTCGATCACGGTAACGGCTGGCGCACCTATTACGCTCACCTGAGCGCCGTACACGTCAACTGTGGAGAGTGGATTCCGCGCGGCAGCATCATCGGGCAGGTCGGCAGCACGGGCAACAGCACCGGCCCTCATCTGCACTTCGAGATGCTGCGCTTCGGTGTGCCCGTCAATCCGGCGGGCTACATCCGCTTCTGAGCGTCCTCCGGGCCTCCCACCGCTCCCCACCCCCCGCCATTTTGCCTGTTTGAGAAAGCCCGCGAGTCTGGTATCATCATATCTGATACCTGCTGATGCTGGCCCTCACCACTGAGGCCACACAGACCGCTCATCTGTCAGGTTTGGAGGAGACAGACCGTATGGAAGACATGGAAGAAACTTTGCAGGCAGAGGAAACAGCCATACCCGAAGAGGAGGAAGAGGACGTTATCGTCCTCCCCAAGTCGCTCGTGATCAATGTCGCGATAGCGGTGGTGTTCCTCATTCTGGGGAGCGTGCTGGGCGTGGTGATCAGCCCCCTGATCCGGAGCGAGAGCGCCCCGGCCCCCCAGCCAACAGCAGTTGCCGGGCAGCCCGCCCAGCCGACGCCCATTCCGGCCCGGCTGGACAACGTCAGTGCTGATGACGATCCCTTCATCGGCCCGGAAGACGCCCCGGTCACGATTATCGAGTTCAGCGACTTTCGCTGACCGTACTGTAAACGTTTCCGTGATGAAACGTTCGATGCTCTTTTTGAACAGTACGGCGATCAGATTCGGCTCGTCTACCGCGATTTCCCGATCGTTGGCGGCGAGCAGGCCGCGATGGCCGCCGAGTGTGCCGACGAGCAGGGGGCCTTCTGGGAGTACCACGACGCGATCTTTGAGGACCCGCGTTCGCTGAACTCGGTGGATGATTACGTTGAGCTGGCCGCCCGGTTCGACCTTGACACGGACGAGTTCCGCACCTGTCTGGAGGAGGAGCGCTACCGCGAGGAGTTGATCAACGACTTCAACGATGCCCGCGCCTACGGCGTAACCGGCACGCCGACCTTCTTCATCAACGGCGTGCGGCTTGTCGGGGCGCAGCCGCTCGCGGCCTTCCAGGCCATCATTGACGAGGAACTGGCGAACGCCGATTAGCGACCGCAGCGTCGCCTGCACGCCGGATAAAATCGGGGGCACAGCCTCGCGCCGTGCCCCCGTCCTCTGTATGCAGCCCGCCTCCCTACTCGATTACCTCGCTCAACCTGCGGAGGAGCTCGCCGGATTTAATCGGCTTGGGCAGGAAGGCGTCAAACCCTGCCTGACGCGCCGCCTCGGCCACCGAGGCGGAGTAATACGCCGTGATCGCCACAACCGGCACATCCGCCAGGTCGGGCCTCTGCCGCACTCGCGCCAGCAGTTCCCAGCCGTTTATGTCGGGCATCGCCAGATCAACAACGATCACTGTCGGGGTGAACGTCTCCAGCAGTGCCAGCCCCATCGTGCCGCTGGCCGCCCGCTGAACCTCAATACCGTGCAGCGTTAGCATATCGTAGATCAGATCGAGGCTGTCCGGTTCATCATCTATCAGTAGTACTTTCCAGTTGCCCCTGTCCATCGTCCCCTGATTCCTGAAGGGAAGCAGTCGTTGACCCGCTCAAACGCTCCCTGCTGATATCCTGCCAGGCCACCAGCCGCCGCACCAGTTCGCGTACCCGGAAGGGCTTGGTGATGTAGCCGTCAAAACCGGCCTCCTGTACTTCTCTGGCGTCTTCCGGCATCGCCAGGGCCGTCAGGGCCACGATGACAACGTGATCGAACTCCGGCATGGCTCGCAGCTTCCTGTAGACCTCGAAACCATCTATCTCCGGCATTGCCAGATCGAGCAGAACAAGCTCTGGATTGAACGGCTTCGCCATCTCCAGAGCCTCCCGCCCGCTCTTCGCCTCGGCCACCACCGCCCCGTAAAATCCCAGCAACTCGGCCAGCAACTGACGGTTGTCAGGTTCATCATCCACGATCAAAACGCGCAGTCCGGAAATGTCCATCGGCATAACAGCTAACCCCTAACCGCCTTCGCTTCGGGAACTACCAGAGGGAGATGGACGGTGAAGGTGCTTCCCTTCCCTACCTCACTCTGAGCCCGCACCGTTCCTCCCATCATCATAGCCAGCTTGCGGACAATTGCCAAGCCCAGCCCCGTACCTCCGTGCTTGCGCTGGGATGATCCGTCCACCTGACGGAACTCGTCGAAGATATACTCCATTGCGTGGGGCGGGATTCCCACTCCCGTATCCTTCACGGAGATGCTCCACTGGCTATCGCCCGTCTTCTTGAATTCCACCTCTACGCTGCCGCTCTCCGTGAACTTGATAGCGTTGCTGACCAGATTCACCAGCACCTGCTCCAGACGGGCCGCGTCGCCCACCAGGACAGGCGGCAATTCCGGATCAAGGTACGTTCGGAACGTCAGCCCCTTCTTGTAGGCCAGTGTCTCCATCTGGAACGCGACGCTCCTCAACAGGGAAGCCGGTTCAAACGGTTGCCGGATCAGCTTAAACTGTCCCGCCTCGATCTTCGAGAGGTCCAGAATATCGTTGATCAGCGCCAGCAGGCGCTCGCCGTTAGCGATCAGCCGCTCGACGTAGTCCCTCTGCTTCTCGGTCAGTTCGCCCGTCAGGCCCGTTAGCATCAGGTCCGCGTACCCGATGATGGCGTTCATCGGCGTTCGCAGCTCGTGGGACATCGTCGCCAGAAAGTGGCTCTTGAGGCGGTTGGCTTCCTCGGCCTTCGCGCGGGCCAGCGCCAGTTCTTGATTTGCTCTGGTCAGCGCCAGATTTTGCTCCTCGATCTTCTTGGCCGCCCGCTTACGGTCCGTGATGTCGTGCATCAGCACCAGCCGCCCGATCCAGTTGCCATGCCGGTTATACAGGGACGTGATCCGCAGGTCAAAGTAACGTCGTTCCTCCCCCTCCCCCAGAAATATCTCGGCCTGCAGTTGCTTGGCGTCCTGATATCGCTCGACCACATCGCGCCAGTCGGCGAAAGCCTCGGTGGCAGGCTTGCCGATCACATCCGAAGCGTCCTGATACCCTATCAGGCGCAGCGCCGCCGGGTTGATATCCACGATGCGGTTCTCCGCATCCAGCACCACCATCGCCCCTTCCAGACTCTCGATGATGATATCCCGCGCAACCGGCACAACGTCCATCAACTGGTAGCGGATCAGG
>DRKO01000218.1 GCA_011051745.1 Chloroflexota bacterium
AGGCTCTGTTGCAGGGAAGGAGGATCGCGGTCAGTAGTTCAGCACAACCACTTCGGAGATCAGCCCGCGCCTGCTGGCCTTCGAGTTGATCGCCCGGCGGGCCTGCACCGTCTCGATACGGAATCCGGCGTATAGTTCCCGTACAAACGGCGTGTCGGAGTTACTGAGCATGACACGGCACCCTTTTGCACTCAGTCTCCGATAGACCTCCGCCAGCGCGCGCTGCTCTTCGCTGCCGAAGCCGTTAGCGTGGTAGCCTGTGAAATCGGAGGTGGCGCTCAGAGGGACGTAGGGCGGGTCAAAGTAGACAAAATCGTCCGCCCCCGCTTCTCCGGCGATGGCCCGGAAGTCCTTCACCGCGATCTCGACTCCGGCCAGCGCATCCGAGGCGGCCCGCAGGCGTGGCTCGTCGAGGATGGCCGGGTTCCTGTAGCGGCCCATCGGCACGTTGAAGTGCCCCCGGCTGTTAACGCGCCACAGCCCATTATAGCCCGTCTTGTTGAGGTAAATCATCCGTGCTGCCCGCTCGACCGGGTCGCGCTCCGGCCATCCGGGCTGCCGATCCATTGCCCGTATCCGATAATAATATTCCCTGTTGTGTTCTTGCTGGTGTCTCTTCAGCAGAGTGATCAGATCGTCCACCCGGTCGCGTACCACGCGGTAGACGTTGATCAGTTCTTCGTTAATATCGGAGAGGCAGTACCGATCTGCGAAGTCCCTGCTCCGCAGGTGGAAGAACACCGCTCCGCCTCCCACGAACGGCTCGTAGTACGTCTTGGCCCGCTCCGGGAAGAAGGGCTGGTACTGCTCCAGCAGGGCATTTTTGCCGCCCGCCCACTTGAGGAACGGCGCGGGCGACCTTCCGGCCCGGATGGGTTTTTGCGTTGACCGATCGCTGCCTGTCACAGTGTCCTTTCCTGCCTCCTCCGGCATGATACCCGACAACCCCGCTTGCCGCGAATGGGATCGCCCTTTTGCTCTCAGGGTTCACCCCCACCTGCCCGTTTGGGATTATAATGGAGGTGGGGCAGGGGGAAGCCCCCGCTCCGGCAGCCTCAGACGATGATCGCTTTCCGGAGTTCAGAATTGCGTTCCGGGTGAATTCACCTTTACACAACAAAGGAGCTACTGTGGAACTGAAGCGAACCAACCTGTACGATACGCACGTGAAGCTGGGGGCGCGCATGGTTCCCTTCGCCGGATGGGAGATGCCGGTTCAGTACACCAGCCCGCTCGAAGAGCACGCCACCGTCCGTTCTGCGGCGGGTCTATTCGACATTGACCACATGGGGCAGGTGATCGTTGAGGGGCCGGACGCGCTCGACTTCCTGCAATACATGGTCACCAGCGATCCCTCGACGCTGGCGGAGTGGGAAGCGTCTTACTCGCTGCTGTGCTATGCCGACGGCGGCACGGTGGACGACATCTTCATCTACCGCCTGCCGGAATACTTCTACGTGGTCGTCAACGCCGCCAACCTCGCCAAAGATGTGAAGTGGCTCAGAGCCCACACGCCGGGCTTTGACGTGACCGTTACGGATGTCTCCGAAGAGACGTATATGCTGGCTTTTCAGGGGCCGAAGGCGCAGGAAGTGCTGCAATCCATCTGCGATGTGGACCTGAGCAACGTCCCCTTCCATGCCAGCGCGCGCGGCAGAGTGGCCGGGGTCGAGTGCCTGATCGGCAACACCGGCTACACAGGCGAGTACGGCTACGAACTGTTCTTTGACGCCTCACAGGCCGAGACGGTCTGGAACGCCATTCTGGAAGCGGGCGAGCCTCACGGCGTCAAACCGATCGGGCTGGCGGCGCGGGATAGCCTGCGCTTTGAGCCGTGCCTGCCGCTCTACGGCCACGAACTCAACGCCGATATCTCGCCTCTGGAGGCGGGGCTGGGCTTCGCCGTCCGGACGAACAAGGGCGACTTCATCGGGCGTGATGCGCTGCTCAAGCAGCGGCTTGAGGGGCCGCCCCGTAAGCTGGTCTGCCTGGAGATGGTGGATCGGGGCGTCCCGCGCGAGCATTACGAGGTCATTGTGGACGGGCAGAAGGGGGTCGTCACCAGCGGCATGTTCGCTCCGACGGTCGAATCCTACGCCGCGATGGCCCTGATCCCCCGTGAACTGGCCGAGATCGGGAAAGAGGTTGAGGTGGTGATCCGGGGCAAGCCCAGGAAGGCCCGGATCGTCAAACGGCCTTTCTATATTCCGGCCTATCGACGGTAAGCGAGGGTAACCTGTTACGCAGGGGGCGCGACTCGCCGCGCCCCCTGTTTTCGCTCCTATGGTATGAACACCAGCGACGACGTGACCGTCTGCCACACCGCCTCAACGTCCGGCCCGGCCTGCGGGAAAGCCGGGTCCACCGGCTCGGCCACGAAGATGTATACCAGCCCGTTGTGGACGACGAACGCCTGCCGGTTGCCGGTGCGTCCCGGCAGCCCCTCGACCACCTCGGCGGGCTCCCCGCCGATCGTCGTCTGCGTGCGGGTGACGGGCAGGGAACCGCCGAACTCGTCTATGTAGTCCTCCGCGACCTGCGCCGCCGTGCGGCCTTCTGCTGGGCCTTCCAGAATGATCGTCAGGGTTGCCCTGAGTGGCTCCGGGCTGTCATCCAGCGGCGGGCCGGAGAGAGTGAGCGTCCTGGCCGCGCCGGTGTTGATCTCGAAACTGGCCGGATAGAGCAGGCAGTAGCCATGCGCCGCGTTCAGGTAGGCCAGCGTGTTCTCATCGGGCTGAGGGCAGGCGGCGTAGAGTTCCCCCGCCCCTTCGGTCAGGAACGCGAACGAGTTCACGACTACCTGCCAGACTGTATCCCAGGCTACCTCCCAGACCAGCACGTCCTCTGCCGAGAAAGCCTCGTCTCCGGCCTGCGGGAAGTCCCCCAGCGGGGAGAGAGTCACGGTGTAGAGCCTGTCGTTGTACAGGATATAGGCCCGGCGTGCGCCGGGGTTGCCGGGCAGGCCCTCGACGACCTCCGCCGGACTGCCCCCGATGGTGGCTGGTGTGCGCGTC